>NZ_JBHFNP010000140.1:0-37449 GCF_041929235.1 Microseira sp. BLCC-F43 | reverse complement strand
GAAAGGCTAACTTCAAAGTAGTCAGACAAGACGTGCGCAACATCAGAGATCGGGGAAAACGTAAGCCCTGCTGGTCGGTTATCGCCGTAAATCCAAGGTGCGCGTATCGTAGAACAATTAAACTGCCAGTCGGTTGGCGGGTGGCTGCCCGGGTTCTCCCTTGAGGAGATCAAGGTCGCAAGACTAGAGACGCTGTGTAACACCAAATTAAACACGGGTTTAATGAGGCAACAGCGGATGAGACGGGAAGCCTACACTTACTCGAAGGGAAGTGTAGGTACTTCACATCGATAAACTGATTTGCGATCCATTTTGCGTTTTGACGACTTCGATCCTGGCTTGGAAGGCTTCTTTGAAGTATGGCATGTGGGTGACGGTGAGGATGCAGGCGAAGTCGGAAGCGATCGCATTGATCGCCGCTATCAAGCGATCGCATCCTTCCTGATCCTGCGTCCCAAATCCTTCATCCACTATTAACATTTGTAAAGCCGTCCCCGCCCGCTGCGCTAACAATCTCGCCAACGCGAGGCGAATCGCGAAGTTAATCCGAAATGCTTCTCCCCCAGAATATGTCTCGTAAGGACGAGTACCCCGCGCGTCGGCGATTAAAATATCCAGGGTATCGATTAATTTTGAGGATCTTTTGGTTTTCCCGGCTTTTTGGGTGACAAATTGCACGTGTAATTGGTTACCGCTCAGCCTAGATAGAATCGAATTCGTCTCGGCTTCCAACTGCGGCAAAACGTTTTCAATCATTAAAGTTTGGATGCCGTTCTTGCCAAAGGCTTTACTTAATTCCTCGTAAATTTTATGTTTCTTTTTACACTCCGCAATCTGGTTACTGAGTTCCCCGTGCCTTGCGTTAAGGGTTTCTAATTGCTGCTGTTGTTGTTGCAGGCGTCCGAGTTGTGCCAATCGTTCGTCGAGTTCGATGCGCCTGCGGGAGATTTGCCCTTCCAATGCTTGAATTTCCCCGGTGGGATCGGGGATGGTTTGTAATTGCTTGACAATTGCGTCAATTTGTGTTCCAAGGGATTGCAGGTCATGCGATCGCACCTCTAAAACTTGCGCCAACTCCTGAATTCGCCGACTTATTAGCGGATATTGCTGCTGCGCTTGTTGCAATTCCTGATAGCGCAACTGCCAAGATTGAGCTTGACGCAAAGATGCTTTGAGGGTGTTGTATTGTTTGGCGTCGTATCCAATTTCGGCAATTTGACGATCGAGGTGGGCAATTTGGCGGGAGAATTCCGAATCTGTGCGTAAATGCTCGATTTGACGTTGAATAGTTTCGATTTTGGCTACTAATTCGGGTTGCCTTGCTGCGAATTGCGCTTGTCGCCGCTGGGCATCTTTTATTTGCGCTTGTTTAATTTCTGCCCAACGCCACCTTTCGACTTCGTTGCGCGCGAGGGCGTGGTTTTTCTCATCGTAATTGAGTTGTTGCAGGTGTCGATCCAACTGCCATAATTCTTGCTGTACCTCGGTGGCGTATTCGCCGGTAGCAAGGGCGCGTTCAAGTTGTTGTGCTTCTTGCGCCATTTGTCGCAGTCGATCTTGCACATCGTCCGTCGCTGCCAATTGCGCTTGCAATTGTCCTTTTTGCTCTCTTAATGAATCATATCTCGCCAATTGTTGGGCAACTTGCTTGTATTCCTGCCTTAAAACCTGAATTTCTCGCTCGGAAACCGCTAATTGCTCGCGCACTACCCAAAATTGGTCTTGAATTTCCTTTTGCTGCGCTTCGGTTTTATGGACGACGTGACTCCAGTGATGTTCGTCGAGGGGGCGATCGCATAACGGACAAACTGCATCTGGCGTTTGCAGCATTTGCAGTTTCTGGGAAATTTCCGCCAATTGATTTTGACATTCCCGCTGATTTTCCTGGAGGCGTTCTAAAAAATTGCGCCTTTCGAGTCCTTTTTCTTGCACTCGCTGCTGATAAACCCGCATTTTCTCCAATTCTTCAATTTGGACGCTAACTTCCATCACCGCTTGTTGCAATTTCGGTTGGCGTTGCTGTTGCGCTTGCAGTTGGGAAGCGGAAGTCTGAATTTCTTCTAATTTGGCACTTAATCTGGCGTGGACGCGATCGCGTTGCGTTTGCAATTGCTGTCGCTGCTGCAATAAAGGCGAAACTTGCAATTGCAACTTGTCCATTTGAGCCAGTTTTGTCCTCGCTTGTTGCAATTGTGCCAGCGCTGCTTCAACTTCGGCAGATTCGCCTAAGATTTTTTGGTTCTCTTTCTCTTGTTTTCGGAGTTCTTCCAGTTGCGCTTCTACCTGCCGCAGTTGTAAATTTAACTCGTTGATTGCTTTAACTTGCTGTTGTTCTACCTGGCGTCGCTGTTCTTGCGCGGTTTGGTGGGCGTGTAATTTGCTACTCGTAGCTTCTTCCTGGGATTGTAAGTTTTGGAAATAAGCATATCCGGCGGCGATTTCCTCTTCCTGTTGTAGGAGAGATGCGAGTTGTTGCTGCTGTGCTTGAGTGGAAGCTAAGTCGTGTTGCAAGCGATCGCAATCTTGTGCCAAATTCTGATACTGTTGCCGATGCCAAGTTAATTGCTGTTCCCAAGTTTGGCGCTGATGCTGGATAGCTTGCAACTGTTGCAGGCGTTCCCTATGGTGTAATTGGGATTGCTGCATCGCGGCGACATTCGCTTCAACCTCACGAGATTGGAGAGCGATCGCATCCCGTTGTTGCAACTGAATTTTAATCGATTCCAAATCCCTTTCGATCGCATCCGCCCTGACTTTGAACTCGCGGGACATATCCTTCGCTTGTTCCGCCAGAGTTTCATATTGATCTAGTTTCAGCAAGTCTGCCAAAATTTGCTTACGCTCATTGGGTTTCTTGAGCATAAACTCATCTGCCCTTCCCTGACGCAGATAAGCAGAATTGATAAACGTATCGTAGTCCAGCTTTAAATGTTCTATGATTAACTGTTGAGTCGAGCGCACCCCGCGTTCCGTCAACACCTTAAACCCTGACGGAGTTTTGACTTGAAACTCGAGTACGCTGCTACCGCCGCGAGTGCGAGTGCGAATCACCCGGTAAGTGGCATCTTGATAGTGGAAAATAAAATCAACTTGGACCTCATCGGCGCCTGCATGGATGACATCTTCTTCACTCGCGGCGCGACATTCACCCCAGATTACCCAGGTGATAGCTTCCAGCAGAGAAGATTTACCAGCGCCATTGGAACCGCAAATACAAGCAGTGTGCAAACCGCTAAAATCTAGGGTTGCTTTCCGATAGCTGAGGAAGTTTTTCAGGGTTAGCTGTTGTGGAATCATTGAGATTTAGCGCCACGCTCTATTTATAAGAAATACCAGTACAGATGCACTTTTGCCTAGTCTTTCCAGAGAAAAGAGCGGGAAATTTCCGGAAATGTTCCCGATAGAAACCTCTCCCCCATCCCCTCTCCTGGGAGGAGAGGGGGGTAATATCATGTCCGGTAGCAATGGTAGTGTTTAATTTTTGATGTTGTAGGGGCGGGTTTTACCAACAATTAAGTGGAACCACGATATATCTCTATAAACCCTTCCTTTGCTGACGTTACCGATATCACCGGACATGATATAAGAGATATTATGCTCCCCTTGCGTCTGCTGGGGCTGACTTGAGCAAAGCTGAGTGATATGAAGTCTTTTCGCTTTGATTGTATATATTTTTCGAGCGTGAAATCGATCGCTCTAAGTACCGGAGAGCCAACAGAGAAATAACCTGTAATATCATGTCCGGTGGCATCGGTAGCGTAACCAAAGGAAGGGTTTATTTAACCTTTGCGTTGGTAGCAAATATCTCTCGTAAAACCCGCCCCTACTATACACAACCAAAGCGAAGGGACATGATATAACCTGACGCCAGTACAAAGGCTTGTTACTCAAGTTTTGCTTCAGACTTGCCCCAGCGCTTATCTACAGAAGGCGCACAAAGATGATCGCGATCGATCTCAAGAAACTTAAACGTATCGAAGTCGCCTTGCTCGAAACTTTCTTCAGCACGGTTAGTGTAGAGAGTATAAACGCGAGCGTAAACTTCTTCAGCAGTCAAACCCTCAGCAAAAGCGCGATCAATTTCTGAATCACATTCAAAAAATACATCAGCAGTTTTAGTAGTAAAAACAAAATCTATGTCGTAGCCAAAGAAAGCACGACAGTCATGTTTTACAAAATCAACTCCGAGTATTGCTGCTGTTTGGCAGGATAAAAAATGAACGATCTTATCTTTGCATTCTTCTGGGCTGTAGTTTCCTACGGTAAAAATTGGGTTGTTGTAGTCTCGAGTAAAGGTGTCATAGTTGCCATGTCCAACCCCTGTCAAATACTCTACGTTAGGCTGCCTTGCTGCTGATGCCACATAGATCCGGCGAGCTAATTTCCCTTGGCAACGCTCAATAACAAAGCCTTTTTCCTCTAGATACGGGTATACCTTCTGTTGACGGTAATTAAAAGCGGCTGTAGTAGCTGGATCGTGGTTAGAATCAATTGCTACTACAACCGCTTCTATTTGAACGTTACGACTTCGACGTTGAGGCTTATCACTCATGGATTATTTCTTTCAAACGACCGCTTTCTGCTTCTTTAATCAGCCGATTAATTAATCGTTGTTCAGCCTCAACCAAAACTTCTCCAATTGGTGATTGTGCCTCGATCTCGGCAATTGCACGCTCTTTATTTATCATCCCTGAGCCAATCGTCGCAATTTCCGCTTCTGGTTCGCGTCTTATCCTTTCTGCTGTGAGTTTAGCGCGCTGACTGTAGGTTAAACTTGACTGCGATAAAGAAGGAACACCCTTAACAAAGTCTAGTAGGGTGACAGGTTTACCCTTGGCGTCAAAGGTTACGGGTAAATTCAACTGTTGAATTAATGCTTCCTTTATGGTTGCCATAAGTCACTATTGTTCCCTTTTGGGGCCAGACAACTAGAGGAGTAGTGCTGATTTAATTTTCCGGTATACCGGAATATACCATTCCATTGTCACTGTTCCCGCACTGAAATACAGACTGAAATCATACTGAGCTATACTGAGTATAGACTGAGATATCCTAGAAAAATTGCTGATTGAGCTATGCCTCGGTCAATCAAGGTTGCCCCGGAATATATTCAGAAAGTTAAGCAGGCTCTCAGGCGTCATGGCTTTCCCAGCTATAATGCCTTTGCTATGGAGTTAGGAGTCGCTAAGTCCACTGTTAACAACTACCTCAACGGTAAACCCGTTAGTTTTCTGAATTTTGTCGAAATTAGTCAGAAGTTGGGACTAAACTGGAAAGAAGTTTCCCATATAGAAAAAGAGCCATCGCAACAGAATCAGAACAATAGCATTGATCTCGATGCTCTGGTGCAAGAGGTACGTCAAAAGATTAAACCCAGCATCAAAGAACGCTGCGGTACAATGCGCGTGCTGGATATGACTCATCCCATTGGGTTAAATGATATCTACACTAACGTCAATATTCTAGAAAAAATAACTGGACGTAGGCGCAAAGAGATTACTGAATTACTGCAAGAGTCTAACTTTGATAATTTTGAACGCTTTGGACTGGGGAGAATAACTGAACAACGAGTGTCGGGATTGGCAGCCGTCGAGAAATATGCCAAACTAACGATATTGGGCAAGCCAGGTGCAGGTAAAACCACATTTTTAAAGTATTTAGCGATTCAGTGCATAGAGGGTGATTTTCATGCCGATCTCGTGCCGATTTTTGTCACCCTTAAAGACTTTTCTGAGGCCACACAGAAACAAGGCTTACTCGAATATATTAGTCAGCTATTCTCTGGGTCTGGAGTGACAGCTACAGAACTCGCTAACTTATGCAACCAAGGCAGAACGATGATTTTACTCGATGGATTGGATGAAGTTAAAGAAGAGGACAGTAGTCGCGTCTTAAAGGAAATTCGCGATTTTTCTGATAATTTTAGTCAAAATAGATTTGTTATTACCTGTCGCATCGCTGCTAGGGAATATACTTTTGAAAAATTTACAGAAGTGGAAATATCTGATTTTGACCAGCTACAAATTGCCGTTTTTGCAACTCACTGGTTCAAGGGTAAGCCGGGAGAATATAATAAATTTATTAAAAGCATTGAAGAACGCATAAGAATTAAAGAAATTGCCACAAACCCGCTTTTGTTGACCTTGCTATGTTTGGTATTTGAAGAGTCAGGAGATTTTCCAACGAATAGGTCTGAACTATACAAAGAAGGATTGGATACACTGCTGAAAAAATGGGATGCCAAGCGTGGAATATATCGCGATCAAGTTTACAAAAAGCTGTCCTTGCAGCGGAAGGAAGATTTACTCAGTAAAATAGCCTTGACTACCTTTGAGCAGTGTGACTATTTCTTTAAGCAGAAAGTAGTGGAACAATACATCGCAGAATACATCCGTAATTTACCTGACGCCAATACTGACCCTGAAGTATTACAACTAGATGCCGAGGTAGTTTTGCGTTCAATTGAGGCACAGCACGGAATTTTGGTGGAAAGAGCTAAAGGAATTTACTCGTTTTCCCATCTAACATTTCACGAGTATTTCACTGCCAGGGAAATTGTTTTTGGGACACAGCCTTTAGAAGAAAGATTGCAACATCTGGTAAACCACGTCACTGAGAAACGTTGGAGGGAAGTCTTTTTGTTAGCGGTTGGGATGTCACCAAGTGCAGACCGTTTGTTGCTGTTAATGAAACAGCAGGTTGATGCGCTCATAGATTTTGACGAGAAGTTCCAGCAGTTCCTGATATGGGTAATGCAAAAATCTTTGAAAGTTCAGGTTACTTACAAACCAGTTGCGGTTCGCGCTTTTTATTTTGCCCATGCTCTTCCCTACGCTTTTGCCCCTAACCTTGTCCCTAATCTTGCCTCTGCGCTCGATCCTAACCTTAACCATGTTCTTGAGGAGCTTGACCCTGCTCATGGCTTTGACCTCATCCTTGACCATGCCTTTGTCCTTGCCCCCACACTTGTCGTCGATCCTACCCTTGCCCATGACCTCGGCTTTGACTTTGACCTTGATCCCGATCTAGCACAAGCACTAAAACAACTTAAAGACAAACAACCTGACCCAGATGGGGATAGAGAAAAATGGTGGAAAACTAATGGCGAAGCTTGGAAGGAGCAATTGAGAGCCGTAACGATCCAGTACCGAAATATCGGTCACGATTGGCAGTTCAGTAAGCAGCAGATAGAAGTACTGAAACAGTATTACGATGCCAATAAGTTGCTAATAGATTGTCTGAATAGCGATTGTTATGTCAGCCGCGAAGTGCGACAAGAAATAGAAGATACCTTATTGTTACCCATTACAGAGATAGAGAAACATCGGCAATAGATTTTGTAGCGGATGTGGGCAGGCGGGACCCCCACCCCACAAGCATATTTTTTTCTTTCTTGTGGGATAGGCATCCTGCCTGTCCGATCTCAACTTGTCCGCCGCAACCCAGATTCAATACACCCAAGGAATCAGCTTTTTCACTCTTTCGCGATACTCTAAATAATCCGGATACTTTTCGCTCAACCAAACTTCTTCTTGACTTGCCTTAGCATTAAAAAAAGCAAACAAAACGATCGTACCAATCAAATGAGATAAACTCAATTGAAAAATTGACCAACTTAATGCCGCTAAAATCCCCCCACTGTAAAGCGGATGGCGCACGATGCTATAAACACCCGACTGCACCAATTGTCCATCTTCTCTAGGATAAGGTAACGGAGTTAAACTGCGTCCCAAATCCCACAATCCTTTGAAAATGAGGACAGAAGAAAAGATCGCTAACCCTCCGACAACACCCCAACTCAAATACAACAACTCCGGCGACTTAATCCCAAACCCAACAAATCGATAAACCGGCAACAAAACAAAACCGATTAGCAACAAACCCTGCACAAGTACCCAATATTCCCCATGCTGATTATTCCGCAAACCTTCACGACTAAAACCCCATTCATTCAACAGCTTCATAACTCTTTCCACTCTTCTCTCTGCGTCCTCTGCGTCTCTGCGGTAAAAAAATTATTTTTGCCTACCATCCTTCCACTCTTCCCCACCCGGTAACTGAGCTATATTTTCCTTCACAATAGCTGGTAAATCCTTATTTGAATGCTCGTAAGTCAAAACCAATAATTTTCGAGCATTTTCGCTAACCTGGATTTTATCTACTATCTCTAAAAGTTCAAAAGGATTATAAATACCCTCCCGAACTTCGGCGCTAGCTGCATCAATTGCCGCTTCAAATTATTCTTCAATCATCGCCTCCCATTCTTCTATTTTTACATAGTAAGCCGTTTTATTATCTTGTAAATTTAGTTTTTTTATTTGCCGAATTGAATCGGAAATTGAAGCTGCCCAAGAATTGGTTAACCGCTGCTCAACTTGATTTTTAATCAACTGCAGCAATAACCTGAGTAAAAAGGATTGGATCTGACGCAGTATCGCTTGTCTGCTCATTCCTTCTAGCTCATCTACAATTGCCAAAGCGTCTGTATAACGTGCCTCCAAGATACTATTTCTGAGGTCGATCAGTTCTTGAGTCATAAATTGATTGACAAATTCGGCATATTATGATTTTACAAAAACTCGACCTTAGTTGGTGGGTATAAATAAACATAACACCAAGATACGCGACTTCTCTAATCGGTATCGCCAGCGATCGCACCCCCACCCCGTTCGCTTCTTGCCGCCGTTCCTTCGTTGCGATCAAAGACGCTATTTACAAAGGTACTGTTACTCCAATACCCGGTAAAAACTGCCCCGTCAAACCCGGCAAAGTTATTCCTAAATTGACTATTTTCAAAGTTTTAAACCCTTTGAAATCCTGTTAAAATTCCCGCCCCAGCACTCGTAGCGCCAGAGTTTTTGCCGAGTTTTTGAACGGAGGATTTGCAAGTGCGCTAGTCATGATCAATACCAGGTGTACTTACCCAGTGATTCGGGTTTGGATGAAGGGCATCTTTAACGCAAGCCAAGAACTTTGTCAAGGGTAGTAGGTGATTAAAATTACAGCGAAAAAACCAAACCCGCAGATGCGGATTTTGGCTGCCTGGATTTTCTGTCGGCGGTACGGGCACGGCAGATGTAAAATTTGGACTGGGGCAAACTATTGGGCTGCCGTGCCCCTACTGATTGGATGTCAAATTGAGATTTGAACGCAACTCGGCAACAGGTTAAAATCGCAGTCTGACCCTAAAAATTCCTTCAACCCGTCCGATGGCAGAAACTCTTTTTTTCAATGCATTACGCGAAGCTATTGATGAAGAAATGGCACGCGACGCTACAGTATTCGTCCTTGGCGAAGACGTGGGACACTACGGCGGTTCCTACAAAGTGACAAAAGATCTCTACAAGAAATATGGCGAACTGCGGCTATTAGACACCCCGATCGCTGAAAATAGCTTTACGGGGATGGCTGTAGGTGCGGCAATGACGGGATTGCGCCCGATTGTAGAAGGCATGAATATGGGCTTTTTACTTCTGGCATTTAACCAAATTTCCAACAATGCTGGGATGCTGCGCTATACTTCCGGCGGTAATTTCAAAATTCCCATGGTGATTCGCGGTCCCGGTGGCGTTGGACGCCAGTTGGGTGCAGAACACTCGCAGCGCCTAGAAGCTTATTTCCAAGCGGTTCCCGGTATCAAAATTGTCGCCTGTTCGACGCCTTACAATGCCAAAGGGCTGTTAAAATCGGCGATTCGCGACGATAACCCGGTTCTGTTCTTTGAACATGTCCTGCTTTATAACTTAAAAGAAAACCTGCCAGAAAAAGAGTACCTGCTGCCTTTAGATAAAGCAGAAGTCGTGCGCCAAGGGAAAGATGTCACGATTCTCACCTACTCGCGGATGCGCCACCACGTGATGCAGGCGGTGAAAACTCTAGAAAAAGAAGGGTTTGACCCAGAGGTGATTGATTTAATCTCGCTCAAACCTTTGGATATGGAAACCATCGGCGATTCGATTCGCAAAACTCACCGGGCGATTATTGTGGAAGAATGCATGAAATCCGGCGGGATTGCAGCAGAATTAAGTGCTTCGATTACCGATCGCTTATTCGACGAACTCGACGCCCCCGTGTTGCGCCTATCTTCCCAAGATATCCCCACCCCGTACAACGGCATGTTAGAACGCCTCACCATCGTACAACCAGAGCAAATTGTCGAAGCGGTACAAAAAATGGTAGCGCTGCGAGTTTAAAGGGGCTCAGCAGCAGAGGAGCAAAGGGGCACGACGGCGGGGAGGCAGAGGAAAATTTTAATCTATATTCTCCCCATCTCCCCATCCCCCCATCCCCCCATCTCCCCATCTCCCCATCTCCCCATCTCCCCATCTCCCCCTCTCCCCCTCTCCCCCTCTCCCTGCCTGGGGAATGAAGCGATCGCACACAAAACGATATATCATATCATTTGTCGCGGCGGGTTGTTGTATGGGAAAACAGCGTTCCTTGTTGGCTCTGATTTTGGTGTTGCTGATTGCGTCTAGTGTAGCGATCGCTCAATTTCCCCTTAAGTTGGGTTTAGACTTGCAAGGCGGATCGGAAATTACTTTGCAGGTCAAGCAGTCTGACCAAGGCAGACAAATTCAACCAGAAGAACTCGACGCCCTACAAAAGGTGATCGAAAATCGAGTCAACGGTTTGGGCGTATCGGAAGCAGTTGTGCAAAAAGTCGGGAATAATCAACTATCGGTACAATTACCTGGAACCAAAGACCCCGCCGAAGCTGAGCGCATTTTAGGCGGGACGGCGCAGCTGGAATTCCGCCAGGAAGCAAACAAACCGGAGATTGGCGCGCAACAACAAGTCAGACAGATAGAACTGCAACAGTTGCGCCAAAAGCAAGCAGAATTAGAAAAAGCTGGAGATGCTGCGGCAATCGCTGCCAATAAAGCGGCAATTCAACAAAAAGAACAGCAAATCGCCCAACTAACCCAACAACTGTTTGAAACCACCGGACTCACCGGCAAAAACCTGATCAATGCCTTCCCAGAACCCGCCACGACAGGTTCAGATAATTGGAATGTGGCGTTTGAATTCGATCAAACTGGGGCAGACTTATTCGCCCAACTCACCAAAAACCTCGCCGGAACTAAGCGCAGTATCGGTATTTTCCTAGACAATAAACTGATTAGCAGCCCCATCGTCGGCGAAGAATTTGCTCAGACAGGCATTACCGGCGGCAGGGCGCGCATTGAAGGGCGCTTTACTTCTAAACAAGCGTTTGAACTGGCAGTTCAGTTGAAAGGTGGGGCGCTACCTTTTCCTGTAGAAGTGGTAGAAAACCGCACAGTCGGTGCAACTTTGGGACGGGATAGCGTCCAGCGTAGTATCTACGCCGGGATTGGCGGTCTGATTTTAGTCTTGGTCTTTATGGGGGTCTACTACAGGCTACCCGGAATTATTGCCAACATCTCCCTGATTATCTACACCATCCTCAACTTGGCAGTCTACGCCATCGTTCCGGTTACCTTAACCCTACCGGGAATTGCCGGGTTTATCCTCAGTATCGGTATGGCGGTAGATGCTAACGTGCTGATTTTTGAACGGACGCGGGAAGAATTGCAGGCAGGTAAAAGTTTATATCGCGCCGTCGAGTCGGGTTTTTATCGCGCCTTTTCCAGCATTCTGGATAGTAACGTCACAACTTGGATCGCCTGTGCGGCGTTGTTTTGGTTGGGGACGGGGTTGGTGAAAGGGTTTGCCCTGACCCTAGCAATTGGCGTGGGAGTGAGTATGTTTACGGCAATTACTTGCAGTCGGACTTTGTTGATGTTGGCGATCGGCATTCCCCAACTGCGGAAACCCCATTTGTATGCGCCGAAGCTTGAGGTGGTTAAGTAATGAAGTTAGCAGTTAATCAACAACGATCGCTTTGGTGGATTCTTTCTGCCGCTATTCTATTGATCGGACTCGTCGCGATGCTGATTTCCTGGCAGCAAATTGGCGCACCCCTGCGTCCAGGTGTCGATTTCATCGGCGGTACGCGCTTACAATTCGCACGGGATTGTTCTATCCCCAATAATTGCACTCAACCAATTGACCCCACCCCAGTCCGTCAAGTATTGGATCAGCTAGGTTTAGGCAACAATAGCATCCAAGTCGCCGGACCAGACAGGCAAGCGCTGTCCCTGCGGACAAAATATATAGATGTGGAGCAGCGTACCAAGCTCCAAGCCGCGTTGCAAGAAAAAATCGGCACTTTCGATGCCACAAAAACTCAAATCGATACCGTTGGCCCTACAATTGGACAGCAGTTGCTCACTGGCGGTTTATTAGCCTTACTGATTTCCTTT
Organism: Microseira sp. BLCC-F43; assembly: GCF_041929235.1. Lineage (NCBI taxonomy): Bacteria > Bacillati > Cyanobacteriota > Cyanophyceae > Aerosakkonematales > Aerosakkonemataceae > Microseira > Microseira sp. BLCC-F43. The sequence continues at coordinate 25,162 of NZ_JBHFNP010000140.1, read as the reverse complement.
GCTGGGATTACCGTTTATCTCAGTATGCGGTTCAAGTTAGACTACGCCTTTTTTGCACTGGTTGCCCTATTCCACGATGTTTGGCTAACGGTGGGTGTTTTCGCAATTTTGGGCTTAGTATTGGGCGCTGAAGTTGATAGTTTATTTATCGTGGCGTTGCTGACCATTATCGGGTTCTCGGTCAACGATACCGTGGTAATTTACGACCGCGTGCGCGAGACATTGAAGCTAAATCCAAATCGCGCGATCGCAGATATTGTAGATGATGCGGTCAATCAAACTTTGACCAGATCGATCAACACCACCTTGACCACGCTGCTAACTTTGTTCAGCATCTTTCTATTTGGCGGAGAAACCCTCAAATATTTCGCCCTCGCTTTAATTATTGGCTTCACCACAGGTGCTTATTCGAGTATTTTTATCGCCAGTACTTTACTAGCTTGGTGGCGAGAAAGGAACGGTGAATCGATTGCTATTTCCACCCCAGAACCCAAACCTTCCGATGAAGTCTAACAGGCAAAAGGCAGGTGTCGATGGCAAGGCGTCGAGACGATAAATTAAAAAACAGCAACGACGAGGAAAAATCAAAATCAATTGATACTTCATCGTCAATTTTTGCTGCTGTAAACGACCCTCATTTCAAACATCAAGTGCGAAAGCTATACCAGCTGACAATCTACGCCAGATGGTTGGTGGTCGCGCTGCTTTGGTTGAGCATTGGTTGTTTGAGTCTGTGGGGTTTGCGTGCAGAAATTGTATTATGGCGGCAACACTTTACTTGGGCCGCCCTGCGTTACGGCTTGGCCTACAATAGACTACCAACCCTCGGTCTTGGTTTATGTATCGGCATGACAACTGCTGTTTTAGTTTGGCAAAGTCGCAATATTCTCTGGGGCATGTCCCACGAAGAGCAAAAGCGTTTGGAACAACAAGTCCGCCGCATTCGCCAGCAGGGTGCGAGTCATCCGCTTTGGAAATGGGTTTGTCAGTAGTTATCTCTCTGCTTGGATATAATGGTTAATGGCTAATAGCAAGAAAAATGTTAAATTAGGAATTAGCAATTAGCAATACCCAAGTTTATAAATAGCAAATGGCGCTATTTAGATAATTTTTGGAGTTAAAAAGGAAGTAAAAAAATGACCATTCAAGCAGAACGTGCCGCCCATCCTGTAGAACCTTCAATGCTCGAAAAAGGGCTAACAAAAAGAGAATATATCGCAGCAATAGCTTTGCTTGCAACCAGCGCTTCCGCCAGTCCTCACGAACGGGCAAAAGAAGCTGTAATATTAGCAGATGCTCTGCTTGAGGTTTTACATCCGCCGACAGCTCATGGGTAAGCAATAGTATATTTTGTATTGGATGGGCTGGTTTTACAAATAACTAAACCCGCCCCACCCTATGAATAAAAAACGCAAAGTTCAAGTAACCATTAAACCGGAACCTAAAGCTATCCGGAATGAATACGAGCAACATAGCGTCAAAGGTTTCTATGAAAAATTCGGCGATGAATATAGAAACCCTCACGAGTCTGCTATTAGAAAAGTTATGCAATTAGCAGATGCTAAATGGCCTCTTGATTTTAGCAAAGTATTAGATTTAGCTTGTGGTAGCGGTGAGGTTACGTTAGCCTTGAAAAGTTTGGGATGTTCTAATATTGATGGCATCGATCCTTACACTGGCAATGCATATTTTAACCGCACGGGTCAAGTCGCCGAAACTTACACTTTTGAGGATATTGCTGCTGGAATTATAAGCGATCGCTCCTACAGTCTCATCGTTTGCAGTTTCGCCATGCATTTGGTAAAATCTTCCCGTCTCCCCCTATTAGCTTACCAGTTGAGTCTAATTGCCGAATCAATGATAATCGTTACACCCCACAAGCGACCCGCATTAAAACCCGAATGGGGATGGATGTTCTTAGATGAGATTGCAGTTGACCGCGTGCGCGCAAGGTTTTATAATTAGTCATTAGTTAACAAGTAATAACTCAAGTTGCTAGTTATCTCATGCATAGCAGCTAATGGCTAATCGCTAATGACTCGATTGGTAAAAATCCTATATTAGCAATTAGCCATTAGCAAGCTGGCAACTCCCTTGTTTATAACTAGCAAATTGCGTTAATAACATATAATTAAAAAAAAAATATAAAAATCCAGTCCGGGGTAGCCGCAATAGCATATGATAAGTATAAAAGATAAGATTGATTAGAGTCCTGGCAAAAGTATGCCCTGAACTAAAGTTCAGCAGTGAAGGTAAAGTTAGCTAAAGTAGAGATTGACATGTAAATATATACAGAAGGAAATTTATGTCACGGCAATAAGATAGTTTTTACCATTACCAATTACCAATTACCGATTACCCATGAAATATCATGTGCCAACTGCTGGGAATGAATTGCAACGTGCCAACGGATATTTGCTTTTCTTTTGAAGGATTTTGTTCGCGGGGTGGAAAGACAGACGAACATCGCGATGGGTGGGGAATTGCTTTTTTTGAAGGATTGGGATGCCGGATTTTTTTAGATAATAAACCTTCAGTTGTTTCCCCGATTGCCGAGTTGGTGCGGCGCTATCCGATCCACTCTACCCACGCGATCGCTCATATCCGCAAAGCAACTCAAGGTAAAATTGCCTTAGAAAATTGTCATCCTTTCCGGCGGGAGTTGTGGGGAAGGTATTGGGTATTTGCTCACAATGGAAATTTGCTAGATTTACATCCGAAAACCGGAAATTTTTATCAAGCAGTGGGTCAAACCGATAGCGAAAAAGCTTTCTGCTTGATGCTGAACACTTTACGCGAACAATTTCCCCAAGGTAAACCCCCGATAGAAAAATTGTACGCAGTATTAAAAGACATCACCGACGCTTTGTCAGAAAAAGGGGTATTTAACTATTTACTTTCGGATGGGGAACACTTTTTTGCCCACTGTTCAACCCATCTCACCTACATTGTAAGGCAAGCGCCGTTTGCAGCTGCCCATTTAATTGACGAAGATATAACGGTAGACTTTTGCGAATTGACGACACAGAGCGATCGCGTCGCTATCATCGCCACCACTCCCCTGACTGACAATGAAGTCTGGACGCCGATTAAACCAGGAGAATTACTGGTTTTTCAAGATGGTTTACCCCTGAATATCGACGAGGAGCAATTAGCAATTAGCAATTAGCCATTAGCCATTAGAATATACCGCCTCTAGATGCTGATGGTGAGAAAAAGGTGGAATTTTCAGAGAGGGGGTTCTCGAAAGATTGCCACTGAGCAGTTTGCTGAACGGGTATCTCAATAATAAACTCGGTACCTGCACCCGGAGAGGAAACGCACCGCAATTGACCGCCGTGTTTTTCAACCACAATTTGGTAGCTAATAGACAAACCAAGTCCTTTATTCTTGCCTAAAGGTTTCGTCGTAAAAAACGGGTCAAATAACCGGCGACAGACTGCTTCCGTCATACCGGGACCACTATCGGCAATCCGAATGATTATATAAGGATTGGGAATCAGGGATTGGTCGGTTTGTAGGATAGAACAGCTGTAGGTCATTGGCAAATCCCGCATCGCCAGTTCGGTGCTAATCGTGATAATGGGGTCTGGATGATTTTCCAAAGCATCGATGGCGTTACTGAGGAGATTCATAAATACTTGATTGAGCAATCCAGCGTAGCATTCTACGGGAGGCAGATCGCCGTAAGCTTGAATAACTTGAATTCCTGCTTGTCCATCGCTTCCCTTGAGACGGTTTTGCAGTAATTTGATCGTGCTATCTAACCCTTCATGAATATCAACCCGCTTCATTTCCGATTCGTCGTGACGCGCAAAGTTTCGCAGGGATAAAACAATTTGGCGGATGCGGTCTGCTCCCAATTTCATCGAAGATAATAGTTTGGGCATATCTTCCATGACAAAATCGAGATCCATCGCTGCTGCTGAATTTTGAATCTCGATTGGGGGGTTGGAATAGTGTCTGCGATAAAGGCTAATTAAGTGCAACAATTCGCGGATATAATGACTCGCATGGTCTAAATTGCCGTAAATAAAACTGACGGGATTGTTAATTTCGTGAGCTACACCCGCTACCAATTGTCCCAAACTCGACATTTTTTCAGTTTGAATCAGTTGTGCTTGGGTGCGATGCAGTTGGTACAGTGCGTCCTCTAACTGTTTAGCTTGTTCTTTTAAGCGTGCTTTAGATTGACGCAACGCTACTTCGGTGCGCTGGCGATCGCTAATTTCTTGTTTGAGCATTTCATTGGCAGCTTTTAACTCAAAAGTCCTCTCCTCCACCCGTTTTTCTAACCCGCGATACGCTTGTTGGAGCGCTTCCTGTGCTTGCTTGCGCTCGGTAATATCCCGCGTTACCGTTGCATAACCCCGCAACTGTCCGTTTTCGTCTCTTAACGCCGTTACATCCACATTCGCCCAAAACTGCGACCCATCTTTACGCAAGCGCAAAGACTCGTATTCGTACCCACCTACTTGCGCTGCAATTTGCAATACTTCTTCGGGTCTACCGCTTTCTATCTCTGCGGGGGGATGAAAGCAGGAAACATGCTTACCGATCGCCTCTTCTGTGCGATACCCGTTGATTCTTTCTGCGCCTTGGTTCCAACTCACAACCCGTCCATCGGGGTCGAGCATGTAAATCGCATAATCCTTCACTCGATCAATTAACAAGCGAAAGCGCTCTTCACTTTCTTTGAGCGCCTCTTCTGCTTGTTTGCGCTCGGTAATGTCGCGAGCGGCGGCATAAATTAATTTATCATCTTGGCAGGGCGCAGCGTTCCACAGCAGCCATTTATACGACCCATCTTTGCAACAGCAGCGGTTTTCAAACGTCACGGTTTCGCTGCTGGTCGCCAATTTTTCCAGTTGAGCGACAGTAGACTCGCGGTCTTCGGGATGAACCAATTCCAGCAATCGTTGAGCGACCAATTCTGCTGAGGTTAACGCGAGTATTTTTTCGCACATTGGGTTGACTTGCTTGAGGTAGCCGTCAAAACCCAAGATGAAAAACATATCCAACGAAAGGGTAAAAAACCTATTCTGCTTTGCTTGCAATTCCTTTCTACTGCTGCTGGGAATTTTTGCCGTATGGGTTGCCATTGCTCACCTACTCAGTTCTATTTACTACTGCGATCTCTCCGAAATGCCCCTGAAGTTACAAGTGTCTATTGCACAAGGTTGCGTCTATTTGAGCCAGAGGCGATCGAGTTCAACTCTTCACCCCTAAGTGATAACGCTGCCTTACAATACCGACGCGAGTGGACTTGCGATCTTATCCTGTGAGTTTGATTTTACATCTTCTTCACTCTTTATAAACTTTTTATAACATATCTTTAAAAACATTAACTTTTTTTATCTACTTTATATTTATACATAAATATTAAAATATAGTTCGATCTCGTTCCCAGGCTTTGCCTGGGAACGAGATATCCAGGCTTGGCCTCGGTTGGCTAATAGTGCAAGATCTCAATGGAAGATTGGATTAAAACCAATAGTTCGGTTAAAAGCAGCCGTATTTTAAAATCAGGTGGCGATCGCTGTCAAATGCAATCTTGCCGTCTTGCTGTAACCTCAGCAGCAACCTAGTCATCGTCACCCTGGTGGTAGAGCAGGCGTTGGCAAAATCTTCGTGAGTCAGGCGCACTTTTAGACGAGTTCCTTCCTTGTGGAATTCGCCAATTTCCTGTTGCAAAAGTAGCAATAGATGCTGCAAGCGGTCTTGCACGCGCCGCTTGGCAAAAATGGCTAAAAGCAATTCGGTTTGCTTGAGTCGCCGATTAATTTGCTCGAAAAAAGTTTGAGCTAGATGGGGGTCGCTTGCTATCTCTGCCAGGGAAAATTCTACTAACTGAACTTGCTTGGACATAGCTGTTGCTTGGTAAGTTTTTAGAGCAGTTAAACTCGCTCCAAACAACATTTTATCTCCTACCAATCCTACCAGCACCTCTTCCCCAGTTTCGCAGATAGTTGTTAGCTTAACCAAGCCTCGATGAACTTGCCAAATACTTTGGGGATTGAGGGGGATAATTTCTCCTTTAGCATAAACCTGTATCGCCGAGTCAAGACTTTTGGCGTCGTTATTTGTTTGCTGCGGGATGGGAATCAGCTCTCTTGTGCCGATCTGACGCAGCATCCAGCGCAGGGAAGTTGGTCTACCTTCCCCATCGCGCACGACAGAAACTGTTAGCATTGCCTCAAACGGTTCCCCCCCACGGGGTTGCAGGTGGACTTTCCAGTCTGGGATGCGATCGCCAGCGCGTTTCCGGTTCAGTTCGTTGCGAAACTGCCAACGCTCCTCTGATGCCACGAACACAACCAGCGGTTTGCCGATTAAATGCTCGTCGGAGATATTGAGCAAAAGGGCGGCGGCGCGATTGGCTTCCCGGATTTTACCGTTTATATCGGTTACTAGGTAAGCTTCCGGAGCCAATTGAAACAGATCCTGGTAGCGCTGGCGTTCAGCTTGTAACTGGACTTGTACGACTGCGAGTTCCTGATTTTGCTGGCACAACTCTTCTACAGCAACCTGTAGTTCTTCCGAAACAATACCCAGTTCCTTGAAAGCAACGGGTAGTAGATGCTCTATTGGAGGAGAAGGCGATGCGTTGGCACCTTGGTAAAGCTTGTTCAATCGCAAGTTGAGTGCTTCCATTTGTCGCGCAAAGATGTCTACGTTCATGTCAACCTCCAGACTCTGTGTTATACCAAACACGCCCAATACTTGCATCGAAAGCAAATCCCCGCAGATGATTTTAGGAGCGCGAGAAAGATTATCTTTTGCAAGTATCAGCCGCGTCTGCTACTAGCTTCAGAAGCATAGGAAATTCTCTGGTACAGTCGCATTCACCTATTGATATATTCTTGGCTAATCCTTCTGGAAGATAGGAATCTCAATGATGAATTCTGACCCTTTTCCGGGTGCGGAGATGCATTTTAAATCACCCTTGTGTTTTTCCACAACAATTTGGTAACTAATTGACAAACCCAAGCCAGTGCCTTTGCCTGTAGGTTTTGTGGTAAAGAAAGGGTTAAAAAGCTGTTCTTGCACTTCTGCCGTCATCCCTGCTCCGTTATCGGATATGCGGATTCTCACCCAATCAGAGTTAATAACTTCTGTACAAATGCGAATAGTGGGTAATTGGGAATTGGGAATTGGTAATGGGGAATTGGGTTCTTTTCGATTACCTATTACCTCTTCTATAGCATCTATTCCATTGCCGATTAAATTCATAAAAACTTGGTTGAGTTGTCCGGCATAGCATTCTACAAGTGGTAGGTTGCCGTATTCTTTAACGATTTGAATTTCCGGAAATTCTGGTTTGGGTTTCAATCGATGGTGCAAAATCAGCAGGGTGCTTTCGATTCCCTCGTGGATGTTGGCGGGTTTCATTTGCGCTTCATCCAAGCGGGAGAAGTTTCGTAAGCTGCGGGCAATTTCGCGGATGCGATCTGAACCCTGCTGCATTGCCGATAAAATTTTAGGCAAATCTTCGATGATAAATTCTAAGTCTATGGCTGTTTTTTCATCCTCTGGCGGTTCTGGATAGTGTTGGGCATAAAGCTGCAACAATTTTAACAAGTCTTGTGTATATTTTTCCGCGTGGGGAAGATTGCTAGCAACGCAGTTAATCGGGTTATTAATTTCGTGGGCAACGCCAGCCACCATTTGCCCTATTGAAGACATTTTTTCCGATTGAATTAGCTGGGCTTGAGTTTGTTGTAATTCGCGTAAAGCTGTTTCTAATTCAGTTGTTTTTTGGCTCAATTGCGCTTCTCTTTGGCGCAGTGCTTCTTCAGCTTGCTTTTTCTCGGTGATGTCTTCAACGGTGCCTTCATAGTAAAGTAAATTCCCGCTTTCGTCTCGCACGCCACGGGCGTTTTCTCTAATCCAAATAACGCTACCATCGTGGCGATAAACTTGCGATTCAAACGCGGATACAGAACCGTATTCTTGCATCGCGGCAATGAATTCGGATCGCCGATTCTGGTTAATATAAACTTGCCGTGCAATATCGGTACAATTGTTTATCAGTTTGGCTGGCGATTTATAGCCCAAAATCTGTGCCATTGCGGGATTAGCACTTTTAAAGCTGCCGTCGGGTGTAGTTTGGAAAATGCCATCAATCCCATTTTCAAAAATGTTGCGATATTTGGCTTCTGCTTGTCTGAGTGCAACCGCAACAGCATCTTGAATTTGGCACTGTGCTAACAGTAACTGATGCGCGTCCAACAGGGAGTAGACTCCATGGGGGTCTTGCACCACAATAGGTTCGTAGATCAGTTCGGGTTGGCGTTGCAAAGACTGCCTTGCTGCTGCCACAATCTCAGTATCGCTGGACAAGGTTAAAATTTCAGTTTTAGCCTTGTCATAAAGTATCTTCAAAGGTCGTTTGGCAAATAATTCCAAGCTGTAGGGACGACTGAGATATTCAAAAGTGCGCCGCCGCGAAATCATCCCGACGTACTCGCCTTCGCTGGTGATGATGACGCCCGGAAGTAAAGGACTTTCGTTTAAAATCTTTGTCACTTCATTAGTTGGACGGTCGGACTCGATGCAAACTTCGTAAAGGTTTAACTCTTGCAGCGTCGAGTCCAAACCCAGTTCTGAAAAGCAACTATTCGCCTCAGTTGCCGCTAAAGTTGGTAAAACGATGGTTTTAGCGGGTATGGCGTCGATTTGCGGTTTGGGATTGGTACGTTCCATGTGCATTTTGCGTTCGACAAAGCTCTCTTGCTCTGTTTCCGAACACTCCACCCATCTATCAGGGTTGATCAAACAGCCGTCACCTACCCAGTCCATAGCATATCCGCAATTTTACTGAATTGATAAATTTAGTATGAACTCTTTTGCTTAGAGCTTGAGTGACGCGAATCGCCTCGACCCGTGAGGCTGATGGTTGGTTGGTTGTGATTTGGATCAATTTTTTACCTAAGTAGTTTTTTGTATTTTAACCCTGCTAGGGTAAACCGCATCTACCTTCTGAGGGATTTTACGGAAACTTTAATTAAAGTTTCCGTGTATGCCCATCGTTTGCTCCGCGTTTCTACTTAAGTATCCGTATCAATACCAGAGATTAGGGCAATTTTTGTATAAAATAGAACAGAATAGGGCAGAATCTGGCATGATTTGACCAGTAGGGGGATAGATGGGGATGCCCGATGCCCAATTCTGCGGAAAAAATTTGGCAATATTTCGGTATCATATAAAGCTGACTTGTCTAAACGACGGAACTGCTGAGCTTTTCACACGTCACGGAGATACCGTATGATCGCACTCAAAACCACTGTCTATGTCGTTGTTTCGTTCTTTGTTTTGCTGTTCATCTTCGGGTTCTTGTCCAATGACCCCTCTCGCAACCCCAAGCGTCGCGATTTGGAATAGACAACGATTTAACGATACCTCAGGCAGTATGGGCGGGGGATACCTCGCCCATACTGCCTCAAATGCGGTTGAGGTTTTGCGTCTGGGTTGTTGGTTCGCTTCGGTGTACTAAAAGATGCCCTACCCAGTTACGCCCCCTCAACCGCCAGCAATTATTCAGCCACTACGATACCAGCATTTGCCTCATGCTGCTGGCGAATCTTTAATTGTGCGATCGCACGCCTCTGGGCACATCGCTGGCAAAAATGACTGGCAAACCCGCTCTGGGAGTGCGTCAGACTTGGGTTTACCCTTGAGCATTGGCGTCCTAGAAGCAGCCGACTCGGTGTTAATATCGCTGGCGGAAGTAGACCCAGAAGACGCTCTGACGCGGAGAGGGGGAGACGCGGCGAGTGACCCTGCTCAACTAGCTACCGATATTTCCACTACAACTGCCGATCTTACACTCCTGACTGAGGGGCAGGTGAGCAGGGGGGCACAGGAGCAGGGGGGCTATCTTTCCGGCGTAAGTACTGAGTTAGAATCAGAACCTAAAAGTAGATACAAAACCGCAGAAATACCTGCTAGGACGGGAACGGATGACACCCAGGATGGGTGGCTGTTAAATCCCTCGATCCATCTGGCAAATACTAGCGATGGGACAGTGGTGCAGGCGCAACAAGTGCCAGAAAATCCCCAGATAGAAGTTTTGCCAGGGGAGCATATGTCGCCGGTTCCGGCTCCCACAAGGGCGACTACCCAAGCATCGCCAACGCAGCAACAACAGCAGCCAGCGACGATGGCAACTTCAGCGGGTGTAATAGAAGTTACAGCCGACCGGCAGGAATTTGACGAACGGCGACAGATATTTACCGCTGTTGGTAATGTGGTGATGCGGTTTCAGGGGGGGATACTCGATGCCAATCGGGTGCAAGGAAATTTACTTAATTTTATAGCGATCGCAGAAGGCAATGCGTCGTTGACGCGGGGACAGCAGGTATTTCGCGGCTCGCGCTTTGTTTATAACTTTATTCAAAATAGCGGTACGATTCAGAACGCCAGGGGGATAGTATTTTCACCAACTTCGGGGACGGATTTAACCTTTGAAACGGGGACGGGTGGATTTACTATCCCCACCCCGGAGCGACCATTGAGCGATCGCTTAATCGCAAATCAACCACCCCAACAAATTACCAACCCAGGCGGCGTCACCGTCGAACTCGGTAGGGGGGGACTCTCCAACCTGGGTCAAATCAATCGGGTGCGCTTTGAAGCCGAGCAGATTGAATTTTACCCCAGAGGCTGGACTGCAACCAACGTGCGCCTGACCAACGATCCGTTTTCGCCGCCAGAATTGGAATTGCGCGCAGATCGCGCCGTATTTACCCAGCTTTCACCTTTGCGGGAAGAAATAGTCCTCACCAACTCCCGCATCTTTTTCGATCAAGGTTTTTCCATCCCCACTTTCCAACGGCGGGTAGTAATCGACCGCACCCCAAGGGAAGCACCCATAGTGCAAATTCGCTACGATGCGAGGGAAAGAGGTGGTGTTTATGCGGAGCGGACTTTTGACATAATTGCGACCCCACAGGTGCAACTGAGCATCACGCCGCAGTTTTTAGTCCAGCGAGCGATCGCGCGACAAAGCGGTAACGTTTTTAACCCAAACTCTTGGGGTTTTAGACTGCGGTTTAATGCTAACGTCAGTCCGCGCACCAGAGTTGAAGCTTCTGGGGTGACGCCGACTTTCTTTTTAAACGAATTACCCGATAGACTGAGAGCCAGGTTGGCGGCGAGTCAGATTATCGGTACTCGTTTACCCCACACGCTTACCCTGGAATATAGTTACCGCAATCGTCTATTTAACGGTTCTTTAGGATTCCAAACCGTCCGCAGCAGTTTGGGAGCTGTGATTACTTCCCCCGTTATTCCTTTGGGGAGAACGGGTGTTAACCTGACTTATCAAGGTAGCGCACAGTATATTAATGCCGAAAGCGATCGCCTAGATTTGCTCGATTTTGACCCCTTGAACCCCAATCCCCAAGATGACCGCATCGTCTTAGCTCGTTTCCAAGCTAGCGCCGAACTGGCGCGTCCTACCTTGCTTTGGCGCGGGCGACCTTTACCAGCAACAGCATCTCAGGGTTTGAGATACACTCCAGTTCCCGTCGTACCTTTCATTCGCGTAGTTCCTTCGGTGCGGGGTACGACGAGTTTATACACCAGCGGCGATACCCAACAAACCCTCAGCGGTAGTGTCACCTTGCAAGGACAATTCGGTCATTTCTCCCGACCTTTTCTCGACTATACCGGGTTTAATGTCGGCTACACCCAAGTTTTCAGAGATGGTTTATCTCCCTTCTTTTTCGACCGGGTTGTCGATACTAGAGTGCTTTCTTTTGGTATCACCCAGCAACTTTATGGGCCATTTCGAGTTGGGTTTCAAACTGGGATTAATTTAGATACGGGGGAACGCTTCAGCACCGATTACTTTTTGGAATACAGTCGCCGCACCTACGGTATTATCATCCGTTTCAACCCGGATCGGGAACAAGGTTCGATTAACCTGCGCATCAGCGACTTTAATTGGACTGGCGGCGATGAAGTATTCGGCGGTTCTGGTGGGCGCTTTGTCGATACGGGCGTAATTCAAGAATAAGGCGCTAATTGCTAATTGCCAATCGCTAAGATATGATTTTTCCCCTTTGAACCATTAGCCATTAGCCGCTATGCATGAGTTAACTTGTATGGTTAATAGCGTTGTGTATGGATGGCTAATTGCTCGCTTGCTAATTGCTCGCAATTCAATTGCCTCCTCCAGCAGCCATTAGCGATTAGCTATTAGCAGTTACACAACCGTTGCTACTGGACATGATATGATATCGTTTCCGGTTGCATCTAAATGATTAAAATTGGTGGTAGGGGCACGCTAGCAGAAAACCTTCGAGTTTTGGGCTTGCGCCTATTGATGGCGTGCCCCTACAATAACTGTGTTGTCACCAATTGAAAATTGCTGTAATTCCGATGCAACCGGAAACGATATGATTGGTAATATCAATTCCTTAAGCTAAGGATTTGTATAGGGGGAGTGGTTTTTAGCCAATTCTTCAAAGTCCTCAAGAGTCCCCCAATTCCTCCAGATCCCATTGTTTACTATATCAATGCAACCAAACACGATATAAAACCCGCCCCTACTAGCTCCCGTAGTTAGAGGATGGCGACAATATCATAAGTATTGCAAGATGGATGGGTCTAGAAACTCCTTGTACTTCATCCAAAAACGTGCTTACCGCGTATTCAATCAGGAAACCAAACAAGACCGCTACTCGAGTAAAAAACTACTAGACAAGGCGTTCCCAACGGTTCCTGATTCCGAAAACAAATTCGTCAACGTCAAAGGGAATAAATCGCCCTACGACAGCGATATCGTCTATGGGAGCGAACGCGAATGCCAGCTCTACGACGGGGAAATCCTCAACGCTGCCAAACGGCAACACCATTCATGTGCTTTTTGTGGTCACAAATTCATGCCTGGTCAAAGAATAAACCTTCACCACAAGGATGGAAGACATTCAAACTGGAAAAAGGACAATCTGGAAGCTGTGCATGAATCCTGCCACGATTACATCCACATCAGCAAAAGCCACGGCTAAGAATATCGGGATCCGGGTGCTGGGAAACCTGCACGCCCGGATCTAAATGGGAGGGGCGGGGTCATAATCGCCCCCCTCGACCCAACTCGCCTACCCTGATGGCAGACCCTAAAGCGCAGCGTAGGTAGTTCACTTGACTTGCTGAACGAAATCTTCTCCAGCTTCGATTTGCTGACTCAAAAATACGGCTGGGAGAAAATCAAGACAATTGGCGATGCCTATATGGTGGCGGGTGGCATTCCTACCCCTAAGAGCGACCATGCAGCAGCGATCGCTCTCCTCGCACTCGATATGCAACCAGCGATCGCTCATTTCCATCAACAACGCGGCGAGGACTTCAGCATCCCCATCGGCATCCACACCGACCCCGTTGTTGCTGGTGTAATTGGTATCAAAAACTTTATCTACGACCTCCGGGGAGATACGGTCAATACCGCCAGCCGTATGGAATCTCACGGCCTCCCCGGTTACATTCAAGTATCAGAAACAACATACCAAATCCGGCGGAATCAGTTTCTGTTTCAGCCCCGAGGTGCGATCGATGTCAAAGGTAAAGGAAAAATGCGTACCTATTTTCTTAAACGTATAAAATATAGCCCGGTCTAAATGAAAATTTATCTCATAACTTCCCCGCTGAAACTGTTAAAAAAAAGTGAATTATTCAACGATAGATTGTCTGGTATGGGAAGATATAACATTATCTTAGAGCTAATTGCTAATTGCTAATTGTTAATTGCTAATGGGATTTGGACGATTAGCGATTGGCAAAAAACAGCGAATTGCGAATTGCTAATTGTTAATGTAATTTAGACGATTAGCGATTAGCCATTAGCAATTGAAATAAAAAATATTATACCAAAAATATCGTCATTACTTATCGGGGGAAGAAAGCCGTGCAATTCGATAACTACGACCCAGGCGATTTTTACGACGAACTGTTTATAGCTCCAGGTAAACCCCGTCCTGAAGCAATGTTGTTAGTCGAGAAAATAAATTCCCTATCGCTAGAGGAATTACTGCGAAGACAACAAGCCGCACAGACGGCTTTGATGAAATTGGGGGCAACTTTTAACGTTTATGGGGATAGTCAAGGAACCGAGCGCATCTTTCCGTTTGATGTGATTCCAAGAATTGTTTCAGCACAGGAATGGAAGGTTCTAGAAACAGGACTTAAACAGCGCATCTATGCCTTGAATTGTTTTATTGCTGATATCTACGACGAGCAAAAGATTATCAAAGACGGGGTGATTCCCGTGGAGATGATTGCATCGGCGAGTCGGTTTCTCTCTCCTTGTATTGGGTTAAAACCTCCCGGCGGAATTTGGTGTCACATTACGGGGACGGATTTAGTGCGCGATCGCTCCGGCGAATGGTACGTTTTAGAAGATAACTTGCGCTGTCCTTCCGGGATTTCCTACGTGCTAGAAAATCGCCAGGTGATGAAGAATTCCTTCCCAGAGTTGTTTGCTCAAATGGGAATTCAACCCGTGGATGGATACGCGAGTCATTTACTCGACGCCCTGCTGACTTTAGCACCGACGGTACCCGAACCCAACGTCGTAGTTTTGACACCGGGGATTTACAATTCCGCCTACTTTGAACACTCTTTCCTCGCCCAACAAATGGGGGTGGAATTAGTAGAAGGTCGGGATTTGGTGGTGTCGGATGGCTACTTGCAAATGCGTACCACCAAAGGATTAAAGCGCGTCGATGTCATCTACCGACGTATCGATGACGACTTTATCGACCCGAAAGTTTTCCGTAGCGACTCGCTGTTAGGCGTACCCGGGTTAATCGAAGTTTACCGTCAGGGACGAGTGGCGATCGCTAACGCACCGGGTACGGGTATTGCAGATGACAAAGCAATCTACGCCTACGTACCCAAAATGATTAAGTTCTACCTGGGAGAAGAACCGATATTGCAAAACGTCCCCACTTACATTTGTGAGGATGAAAAAGAGCGCGCCCACGTGCTAGAAAATTTGGATAAGCTAGTCGTCAAGTCGGCTAACGAGTCAGGGGGATACGGGATGTTAATTGGACCCCACGCTACCGAAGAAAAACGGCAAGAATTTGCCCAATTAATTCAGGAAAACCCCCGCAATTATATCGCCCAGCCCACCCTATCGCTTTCTAGAGTACCGACAATTGTAGGCGATCGCTTTGAAGGTTGTCACGTAGATTTGCGACCTTATATTATCTACGGTCAAGATATCTACGTTCATCCAGGCGGACTGACTCGCGTAGCACTCAAAAAAGGTTCATTAGTCGTCAACTCTTCCCAAGGCGGCGGTAGCAAAGATACTTGGGTTCTTGCAAATTAGCTAATGGCTAATGGCTAATGGCTAATTGTCAGGATAAAAATTCAATTAGCAATTAGCAATTAGCAATTAGCCATTAGCAATGACCCATTACCCATTACCCATCACCCATTATGTTAAGTCGCGTTGCTAATTCAATTTACTGGCTGAATCGTTACGTAGAACGATCGGATAATGTAGCTCGTTTCATCGATGTGAATTTGAATCTGATTCTGGATTTTCCCACAGGGGTAGCCGAACAGTGGGAGCCATTAGTATTAACGACGGGGGACACCCCAATATTTAAAGAACGCTACGGTAAAGCCTCCGCAGAAAACGTGATTCAATTCCTAGCATTTGACAGCGAATATCCCAATTCAATTGTAGCTTGCTTGCAGCGGGCGCGGGAAAATGCCCGCTCGATTCGAGAAATTATTTCTTCGGAAATGTGGGAGCAAGTTAATGCTTTTTACCTGATGGTAAAAGAAGCAGCGAAAGAACAAACCATCGCTGAATTGCACGAATTTTTCACGCAAGTCAAACTCTCTAGCCATTTGTTTGCCGGGGTGACGGATGCCACTATGAGTCATAACGAAGGGTGGCATTTTGGGCGCATGGGGAGATTTTTGGAACGCGCGGATAAAACCAGTCGCATCCTGGATGTAAAATACTTTATTCTGTTACCTTCAGTGACAGATATTGGCACACCTCTAGATGAAATTCAGTGGATGGCTTTGTTGAAATCTGCCAGCGCTTACGAAATGTATCGCAAATCCAAGCAACATCGAATTATGCCAACTCGCGTCGCAGAATTTTTAATTTTAGACCGCGAGTTTCCCCGGTCAATTCAGTTTTGTCTGTCGCAAGTAGCAGAATCTTTGGAGCGAATTAATGGAACGCCAGAAGCGACTTGCAATATGCCTGTAGGAAGAGCTTTAGGTCGGTTGCGAGCCGAATTGGAATATACAACAATGGAAGAGATTATGGAGATCGGTCTGCATCAATTTTTGGATAACTTGCAGCAGCGAATGAATGAGGTAGGCAAGAAAATATTTGAATCGTTTTTCGCGCTGCAACCTGTTGGCTAATAGCTAATTGCTAATGGCTAATGGGTAATGGGTAATAACGCCTGTTGATCCCCCCAGACCCCCTGAATAAGGGGGGCAGGGGGGGATCCCTGGGAAGGGGGGTTTGGGGAGATTGGTTTAGCAATTAGCAATTAACAATTAACAATTAGCAATTAGCAATTACCAATGCGTTACCAAATATTACACACCACGACTTATACTTACGCTCCGGCGGTGGTTTTAAACCCCCATGTAGTGAGGTTGCGATCTCGCAGTGATGGCAACCAAACCCTGCACTCTTTTTGCCTAGAAATTAGTCCAGAACCCGCCGGAATTTCCCAGGTGCTGGACTTAGAAGGAAATGCCGTCACTCGCATGTGGTTCGTAGAACCCACCGACCATTTAACGATTAAAGTCGTATCCGAAGTTGAAACTCACTGTACCAATCCCTTCAACTACATTTTAGAACCTTGGGCAATCCAATTACCTATTGATTACCCAAGTTCAGTCCTTACCCAAATAATGCCTTACCTCAACCCCCAAGGTACACCCTCAAATATAGACCCAATTATCTACGAAATCGCGCAAGAAATTTGCCATGAAGTGAGTGGCAAAACTGATATATTCTTGACACAATTGAATCAACGCATTTACAAAAATTGTTGTAAACAGGAAATTCGGGAAACAGGCGCACCCTTCCCCCCAGGAATTACCTGGAAACAACAAGCTGGTTCTTGCCGAGATCTTGCCGTTGTTTTTATCGAAGCTTGTCGCGCCGTCGGTTTAGCTGCTAGATTTGTCAGCGGATACCAAGAAGGGGACCCCGACAGCGAAGAATTACATCTCCACGCTTGGGTAGAAGTATATTTACCGGGTGCAGGTTGGCGGGGGTACGATCCGATACAGGGTTTAGTTGTAGCAGATCGGCATATTAGTTTAGTGGCGAGTGCTTTACCAGGAAATGCTGCCCCAGTTTCCGGCAGTATTCGTGGTAATGCCCGGTCTACTATGCACTATGATTTGAAAATTATTCATCAGGACTTAGGCAAACACCAAAGTTTCTCTGAAAAAGATGGCTAATTGCTAATTGCTAACTGTCAATTGCCAGACAGCAGCGATTAGCGATTAGCTATTAGCAGTTACACAACCCTTGCCTAAGTACATGATATGATAGGTCGCCCAAGCGTAAGTCCTGTTGATTTGAAACGCCCATTCTGAACAAATGAAAAATTAAAAAAATCCACGGAAAATCGGGTTGTTCAAGTGCAATAAGTTATACTCCAAAAAACTTAATTGCAGTTGTGATTTGCAGGTGACCGATGCTGCTGCTGGAAGTATCTCAGACCGAAGCAATCGCAGGTGAAAATGCCGTTACCATTTCCCAGTTACCCGTTGTTTGGCAAAACATCGCCACCGGGGAGTCAAACGTTGCACTTTCCGAGCCAAAAAGTTATGTTCAGATGGCGCAGTTGTTCCAATACAAATTAGAACAAGGTGACTTAGACTTATTTAACGAACGTGCAGATATAATTCACCTCAAACCATTTTTGGCCCAACTCTTTGGACAGCTAGCGCGAGAAACCCTCGAATTTTACGGCAACGAATTTTTAATTGAAAACTATCCCGAATTTACAGAAATACTGCGACAACTGGACTCAAAAAAAATACATTTTAGCGATGAATTAAAAGTCCTCAGCATTGGGATAGATCTTTTTCAAGAGTTTGGTTACGAAGTGCCTGCCAGCTTTTACCAAGTCCACCTCGCACCCATTTTCCGAGATCATATTTTTGCAGGACGCGCTTTAAGATTTGATATGATGTCCGCCTAATTACCCTGAATAAAAATATCTCCGCGTCACCGCGTCACCGTGTCTCGGCGTCATTCCTAACTATGGGTGAAGAACCGGACATGATATGACCCCCGCAATGCAGAAGACAAACGTCCCTGGGATGCTGTGCTTCACGCCTGCAAGGTGTTTGCCATCCAGATGAAAATTCAAAGCATTGCTTCCAAATACGGTTTTACCTATCACCACGGATGCGGTTGTAACTCCCACCTATCGGCAATTGATCTATCGGAGGGAGCATTTGAATATGAATTAAGTCCCCAAAAACGTCAGCGATGGATTCGCAGTTTTATCTGGACAATGTGGGACGAATATGCATTTTTATCCCTGGTACCGAATACTAGCTATTTGGTGTGATAAAAGAATTGCAGATTGCAGATTTAAATCAAATCTACAATCTAAAATATGCAATTCTTTTATTGAATTTCCGAAGTTGGTGGTTCGAGTTGGTATCCCTGTGCAAGCTCAACAGCAGAAACTCCTTCTATCCGCTCGATTCCTGGCAGTTTTGTAGAGTCAATGGAACCCGCAATCACTCCAATTTGTTCCATCAACTGTTCTACTTTCATTCCATCAGCTTGCAAAGCTGTAACAACTTCCAGGATTCGCTCCCTGTACTCATCCTTAACCAAAACTGACAAATTAACTTCGGACATAGCCAGCCTCTTTTACCTTAAGGCGCTTGTACAATGCCAACACCAACATCTTCTGAGGGCAGGGGTAACCGACGCGCGGTGCGTACAAGCAGATTCCACAGTTCCTGACCTTTGAGTCCAGTTGCCTGAGCATGAAGAGCTGCGATACCCGCCACATGGGGTGTTGCCATACTCGTGCCGCTAATTGTGTTGTACTGCATTGGCATCAGCCAGCTGGAGCGAACCGCGACACCGGGACCGGCAATGTCAATCTGACCCCCGTCTGGATTGATGCCTCGATTAGAAAACCATGCGATTTGCATTTGGGAATCAATTGCCGCAACAGCCATGATCGATGGGCAGTTAGCCGGATGACCGACTGGATTGATCGTGCGCTGGCGTCGGCTTTCGTTCCCTGCGGCTGCAACAATCAAGGTACCACGGCTGAGCGCTCTTTGAGCGACTGCTTCGTACACGCGAGAGTAAGGCGTACCAACTTTGGTAGGCGATCCCAGGGACATAGAAATAACTTGGCATCCATTTGCTAGCGCCCACTCAATCCCCTGGAGAATTCCTCCATCAGCGCCACTACCCCGATTGCTCAGCACTTTGCCTGCATAAATTTCTGCGTTATAAGCAATGCCGTAGCGAGGCAGTTGGCTGGGTTTGAGAGCGCCCAGCGCCGTACCAATGCAATGGGTTCCATGCCCATGTCCGTCCTGGACTTCTTCCCCTAAAATAAATGATTTGCTTTGGATGCTTCGACCAATAAAATCAGGATGATTCAAATCGAAACCCGTATCGAGAACTGCAATCTTAATGCCTTGACCGCTGTAGCATGAATTTACCACCTTGGTTGCTTGGAGTCCCCAAGTAGCGACAGACTCATCCACCTCTTTCATGGTGAGTTGTCCTTGTTCGGTGGGAAGTAAGCTACCAACGAGTTGGTTTACAGCATCGCGGTAACCTTTGAGGTAGTCCGCTGTCACGTCGATGTTTGTTAGCGAGCGCATCAGCTTCGGATACCCTAATTCTGGATCTTCGAGGGCATAAACCACCCTTTCTGGTTCAATTGCCAGAATCGGACTGTTTTCATCAGCAGACACTCGGAGCGATCGCAATTGTGCCGGTGCTGCATCTACCACCGCCACCCCCAAAGTACTTAAAACTATGGGGCTATTCGCCTCACCAGACAGATTTATACTCGCTGTTTCGCTCAGCATTTGCATCCCAGCATCGACTGCATCCTCACGAAACAGGACTAGATACCTACCTGTAGTTTCAGACCCAGCCACTATTGGATTAATATTGTTCACCATTTCACAATTTTCCTTGTGCGTTCTCTGTTATCTATAACGAAGGCTCAAAGCCAAATATTCCCAAACTGACTAACTTCAGTTGCCAGTTATATCATGTCCGGTTAAATACTTATAATTAGGACTGACGTGGGGACGCGGCGACGCGGCGACGCGGCGACGCGGAGAAGTTTTTATTATCAGCAATCAAGCGGACATGATATTACATTCCTTGGCGCTGGTAATGGGTAATGGTCACTCTTTAGACTGCCAATGAATCCAATTACCAATTACCAATTACCAATTACCAAAGCAACTTGTGTTATCACAAAACAAAATCGCAGCCAGCAGATTTAAACCGCATAACGCGAGAGCCAGATCCGCCGCCGAAACGAACGCCAATCGAGATACCAATTCCCCACTTCACGGGTGGATGAGTCGGCACGTCAAAGCGGACAAATCCAGCATTGCCACTAAGATTTACACCGTTATGTTGGGCAATCTTGTCAGCGCCATCGAAGATGTGAACGTCTCGCACCACTGCATCGGCTGACAGGGTTTCAAATAACAACATCACTGACCCAACTCGCAGCCTTTTGTCATTGACAATAACTGTAGTAGGAATGGCAAAGTGGAACCAATTATTCGTGTTTGGTTTGCCCTCGACTTCGATGTAAAACCCAGCCCTCCAAACCCTGGCAATATTGTCAGGAACTTCGATCTCCATGCTGTGACCGTGTGTCCACATCGCCTGTGCCAGAGAAGAGAAGGTGACGCGCTCAATCATCTCGCGAACGTTGGGACGATTGCCGATGCGTTGGCTGCGGGGTCTTCCGGGAGCATCTTGCTGGGGCGAACCAGTCGTGCGAAGCAAACTCCTGGCTGATTCTGGCGATAAAGGAGCGATGCTGCGTTGGCGCAATACGCCTTGAACGCAACCCAAAGCACCAACGACGATCGGCGAAGCGCTAGAAGTGCCGCTGAATTGGTCGGTGTACCACAAGTCTTCGTTGCTACCTCCCTGCAAGTCGCCGTAACCGCAGGTGGTCACCTCGCGTCCCCAACCTTGGGCGTCGAGTATCGAGCCATAATTTGAGAAGTCTAGGCGCGACCTGTCGGGGCCATGATCTCGTCCGTGAGTACCTGGAGGTGGCGCCCCCGCACCGACAACGATCGCACCAGAATCGCGATTGGCGCGGTTAAATGGGTTAGTCCAAGTGGCGGGAAATCCTGGAGCTGGCGTATTGTAAACCGGATCGTCCAAGTTTTCCGCCCCGTTGCCTGCTGCTTCCACAACGATGACGCCGCGACTGGTAGCATAGCGAATCGCGTCGAAGTCGTCGGGCCACCATTCAATCGCAATGTAGCCTTGCTGTCCAACTCCCGTAGCGCGAGGTCCAGGTCGGTGCAGTTCGATCAGAATGATGTCGCCTGGATTGAGCAGATCCGCAGCTTGGCGAATCGCTCCCGCCGATCCGGGGCCGCCAAAAATGGAGACGGCGCGGACGTTAGCATCGGGACAGATGCCGGTAATGCCAAAGGGATTGCGATCGCCGCCAAACTCCCCAATCACTGCCGTCCCGTGATTGCGCCAGCCAATATCCGTCGATTGAGTACCGCCAACTACACCGCCTTGGTTTTGCGTCAGATCCTCGTGGGTGAAACGCCAAGCACCTTCAATATCAATAATTTTCACTCCCGCACCACCGCCGCCCGGTATCGTTGCAGCGTAATTGGCGTCAATGCCAGCCGGTGCCGCACCCAGATACCCTTGGCGAGCCGTAAAATCGGGGGTGGCTGGGGGCGCATCTGTTGCGGTGGGTATCATGTCGTTCAGCCGCAGGGGTGGTTCCGCTGCTGGCTTCACGTAGGCAGCGCTAACAACATCCAATTCCCGCAGGCGCGTCGCCAGTTCGTCCAATCGCTCGTCTGGGGCTTGCACTCGATAGTAAGTTGATAGATCCGGTACATCTGTCCCTGAAGTCTCTGCTAAAGACAAAGTCTTCTGTTGGACTCTCTCTTCGCTGGCACCAAACAATGGTTGCAAGGTGATATTCTCAGATGCCAGCAAATCTGCTAAAGACGAGACATCCACGCCAGCAACAGATCTGACGCCTGCGGTTGTAGCTCGCAATCCGGCTTCAGGCTGAACAATTACAATTAATTCGCGTTCCATATTGTATTCTTTGCATTCCAACAAAGTTCAGCAGCTTTCTTGGTGGGTGATTGGCGAATATCTCGCTGCTTTTACCTCACTTTGTCTGCTCTGTTCTTTTTAACGATGGAGAAGTGCAAACTATTCCGGAACTGACTGAAAAAGTTATGTTATAGATCCCAGACATAAGATCTCCCTTGCAAAAATACCTTAAATGGGTGAAGCGCTGTTGTAAAAACCTTGCTTTGGTCGAAAAAGACCCTTCAGTTTTGTTTTTGTAAACTTTTACTACTGAATTTTTTCACAAATCTCGCTTTCTGATTGGGGAAGTATGGTTATGAATTTAAAAAAACCAGCAGAGTCTGAACCTGTAGGCTCTCTGCATCTATGTTTCGATCGCCTCCTGCTTCAAACTATCGAGAGAATTGCCCGCAAGCAAACCAGAGGCACAAGAGTTTCCTGGGAAGATGCCCAACAAGTTGCGTATGAGAAAGTATTACAAGCTACGCAAGCTGGCAAGTTCCGCAAAGGAGGAGTAGAGGAATTTTATCATTGGGCAGCAACTGTGGCGCGGTTTGCCATCATCGATTTGGTGCGTCACGAACAGCAATTTCATTGTCAAAGTTTAGACCAGAATATTCCCGGAACCGATGTGCCTTTGTCTGAAACGATCGCCGATGAATTCAATTTATTAGATGCTTATGAACGTGCCGATCTAGTGCTAAAAGCTATAGAGGCGATTAAGCAGAGCGATCGCCTCCACCCAGATCGCGCCTATCTCAAACTCTGGCAAGGAAGGGTTGAGGGTAAAAGTCAGGCGCAACTAGCTGCTGAGTTGGGTGTGACTCAAGGCGCCATCTCAAAGCGCTGGAAAGAATTGTGCCACAACATCGCCCAGATACTAGGACTGTTGCAAGTTGACGCCGTTAAACAAGAACTGGGACAAATTCACCAGCAGAAGACACCCAGAACCCGCTCTCAGAGCAAATGGTAGAGAAACCCAGGTTTTTCGCTGCCCGTCAATTGGGAATAATCAATACAACTGGTTATACGATGATGCCGTCATCCGTTAATAAAAACAAACACCAGTTGCAGAAAAATCAATTATCCTCGTCTGGAGCGAAAAATCTATGGAGAAAGATTTTGGGCAAGAATTTAACCCACCAACGCCGCAACCCGGAGAAATCTGGGAACTCAGTCGATACCTGCGAAGTCCTCTTTTGTTCTCAAAGGAAGAGCAACAGCAACTCTACTCAGAGGCGGCGCGCCGGTTTCTAGAAGCAAAGTCGCCACCCCGCTACGTAACGATCGTAAACTCACCCGATCCACCACTAGATCCAGAAGCAGAATCGCAAGTTGTTTCTGTAATGTTGATGTCCCCTGAAACTAATTTTTTGAGCGATGTAGATTTGCTTATTCCTCAAGAAATTTCTGGTATAGGACAAGATTTGCTGGCTGAAACTTGGCACATTCTGCCGATGTTGACTTGTAATTTACTACAGCCAGTTGGGCGGCGATTGTCTAGAGAGATTTACGATTTATTGATGACTGTAGGGGACTACTACCTCGGTTTGGTTGATGCAGCACCCTCACCCCAGGAAATTCAAGCATTAGGGTTGAAGATTGCCCCAATTTCAACCAGCGAACAGCCAGAAATTCAAGTATTTCATCGGCAAGAACAAGCCTGGAGTGATGTTTTGCTCGTCCCGTTAGCTGCTTACCGCGCCTACTTTAAAGGGATGAAACTGACGGAGGTGGTATTAAATGAATACCTACAAATTTCGCGATATTTGTCAGTTGAAACCCAACAGGATTGTGAAATTTGATTAACTGTATTTTTGGCTGACTTTTTTAGGGGGTTTGGGTAGATTAACTCCCACCTATCTGCTATTGATGTATCGGGGGGAGCGTTTGAATATGAATTAAGTCCTCAAAAACTTCAGCGATGGATTCGCAGTTTTATCTTGACAATGTGGGACGAATATGCATTTTTCGACCAGATGCCAAATACTAGCTATTTGGTGCGATCAAAGAATTGCAGATTTGCAGATTGCAGATTTTAGATGCGATCTAAATCTGCAATCCTTTGTTATCTATAACCCACATTCCGCCTGACGCTACCGCTGCAACCGGACAGGATATCAGTAGTTTTATATGCTTGACTTACTTTCCATAGTGTGATAAAAAATAAATTTGAACACCAAAATAAATCATTTATGAAAGTGGCTATTGTTTTTTGGGGCTATGTCCCAGAACCTCCCATATCAAATTCTGTCTTAACTTTGATATATGAATACAAGAGTTTTCTGGAAAAAAATGGACATCAAGCTGATATTTTTAATCGAACAGATTTTGACGCTGTGATAGAAGAAATAAATAACAGCGATTATGATTTTGTACATTTACATGCTTTTCAGTATGTTAAAGATTTCAATCAAAAGCTGAAACAAAAATATTGTTTTACTTGCCATGACGGTTATTTATTGAAGTCAGATACACGTCACCAAAGTTTATATCAAAAATTATTGCCAGATTTTTTAAATACACCAGGAATCATTGCCCATTCCCATGTAACCAAAGAATTTTTTAGGAGGAAAGGTTATTCTGGATATATATCAATTCAGCCTAATGGCATTGATACACAGAAAGTAAATTTTCAAGCTCAAGGAAATAATAAAGCTATTTGTTTAGGTTGGATTCAACCGGGAAAACAACAGAGATTACTGGGTAACATCATAGATGGAAAGATAGAATTAGATTTTGTTGGGCCTTTAGATGACCCTGATTTTGCTCCAGGAACAACCACAAAATATTTAGGTATCTGGAGTTTACAACAAGTTTATAATA
>NZ_JBHFNP010000014.1:0-5992 GCF_041929235.1 Microseira sp. BLCC-F43 | reverse complement strand
GGAAGAATATTACGTTTATGACCCAGACGAAATAGAATTAACAGGTTTTACCCGTTCTGGAGATTGGTTAGAACCCATTGAAGAAATGAACGGTTGGATAAGTCCAAGGTTAGGCATCAGATTTGAATTGAAAGAAGACACCCTGGAAATTTATCGCCCTGATGGGCAAAAGTTTCTCACGCCTGTTGAACTTAATCAACGTGCAGAGGATGCGATATGCCGACCGCACGCGAAGCGATCGCACAACTAGAACAAGAACGAATCCTGCGAGAACAAGAGCAACAACGCTATCAAGCATTGATAGAGAAATTGCGAAAACGAGGCACGACCCAGAACAATTGTAATTGAGCGAGCGATCGCGCGCACAGCGTGCGGTCGGCATATCGCCTGGACCACCCTAAGCGAGATGCCTAAAGGCACGCTGCTGCGCTTTCCGCCCCTACATACAAACGGTTTTAAAGGATTTTAGCTTTAACAGGACTGACGCACGACCAGAAAAGAAACAAAGGTGAAGAGTCGTTCGCGCAAGCTAGGGTATGCATATTTCTGGTTCCCTTTCCCAACGATTTTTCGGATCACCAAAGTTTCTTTGCGTAAGTCCTGTTTAAGTCAGAAATTTATTTCTGGCTATTCGCCCACCGGATAAAATATCTTCATTAATACTAAACGCAACTTCACGAAAGCTTTACTCAAACACCCCATAACGATAAGGAAAATAGAGAGAGACACGCTGTTTTAAATTAATGGGCGTGAAAATTGGATGGGTGATACCTACTCTACAGATAGAGGGAAGATAGCTTAACCCGCTCCACGGTGCATCTACCATTTGCCAATACTTGAGGATTGTACCATGAGAGAACCAACTTCAATTGCCGAACTTGACCTGACACCAATTCCCGGCAAGAAATACTGGAACATCGATCGCGAATGGCGGGAAGAGTTTATCTATTTTATCATGGTGGATCGGTTCCACGACAGTCTCGATCGCGCACCCCTGCTGAAAAGCGATCGCTCAAAAGGTAGCGGCAATAGCGAACAATTAGGAAAATTTTGCGGTGGCACCATCGAAGGCATTACCAATCATTTAGATTACATCAAAAACCTTGGCTGCACCGCCATTTGGTTGAGTCCTATTTTCGAGAATAACGGTGCATTTGAAAAAGACGGCAAACCCGATTACAACTCAGACAAATATCACGGTTATGCCATTCAAAACTATCTTAGAATTGACCCCCGCTTTGGCACCAAGCAAGACTTAATCGATTTAGTATTCGCCGCACACATCAGAAACATGCGGGTTTTTCTCGATGTCGTCGTCAACCACTCTGGCGATAATTGGTACTATCCAGGAGACTATCCCTATTATTATTACAAAGATCGACAGTTTCCCTTTGGTGGATTGCGCCGCCCAGATCGTCCCATCCCCACCGAATTACAAAACCCAAATTACTACCACCGTCGCGGCGAAATTCGCAACTGGGATGCCTATCCCGAAACGCAACACGGCGACTTTTTCTCACTCAAAGGCTTCAATAACGATGACGACCCCGATGGTTTGATTCTCCAAGATATTTTAATCAAAGCCCACTGTTATTGGATGCGCGAAGCCGATATTGATGGGTTCCGCATCGATGCAGTCAAACACATGGGAGAACTTGCCGTTGCGCGCTTTTGTTCCAATATCCGCGAGTATGCCTACCGCCTGGGTAAACGCTGGTTTTTCCTATTCGGAGAACTCGTCGCGGGCGAGGATGCAATTAACCGCTATATTGGCCCCAATACTCCCACCCAAGTCAATAACAAAACCGTCTATTTTGGGTTAAATTCTGTTTTAGATTTTCCCCTTTACTGGTCGCTTCCCGGCGTCATTAAAGGCTTTAGTTCTCCGATGAATTTAATTAACCGCTATGAAGCGTTGAGGAATCATGCCCTGACGCTGGGAGAATTAGGGCGCTATCTAGTAACTTTTGTCGATAATCACGACCAAATTGGGCAAGATTACAAGCGGAGGTTTGCAACCGATACCCCCGACAAACAGGTAATTGCAGCAATTGGATATTTGCTCTGTGCAATCGGAACCCCCTGCATTTATTACGGAACGGAACAGGGATTTTCCGGCGCAGGCAACGATGATAAATTTATTCGGGAAGCCATGTTCGACTTGGATAATCCTGATGTTAACTACCTGAATCGAAATTGCATAATTTATCAAGAAATTGCCAAAATAGCCAAACTATTCCCACAAATTGCAGCCCTGCGCTTCGGGCGCATGTATTTCCGAGAAATTTCCGGCAACGGTAGCGATTTTGGCTTACCCCAAAGTCAACCTTGCACCCTGGCGTTCTCGCGCATCCTCGCTGGCGAGGAAGTTTTAATTGCTTACAATACATCTACTACAGAACGTCGCAACGATTTCGTTATTGTCGATAGCGATATCCACCACAAACCGGGCAATAATATGAAGTTTCTTTACGGAAAGCAGGGAACCGTCCCCGTCCAAAAACATGCCGATAATGAATCGCGTTTTATCCAACTCGAACTCGAACCCATGCAGTTCGTAATTTTGCAGTAGATCGGCAGTAGGGTGCATATTATAGCACCCTAAAAGTTTTACCAACAATCCTATCACCTTTGTTTCTGCCTGCGCTCTTTTGTTTCCATCAACGATTTTTCAGAGAAACCCGGTTTCTTATCCTATCACCTTTGTTTCTGGCTGCGATCTTTCGTTGCCATCAACGATTTTTCAGAGAAACTTTGGTGTTTGCGTCAAAAGGTTGCCAAAGTGGCAACACGGCTTTCTTGCGTTTGGTTATCTTGTCTAATAAGTCATACAACAACTGAGTCTTACACCTCTTTTATGTTTCGGTTCAGTGGTCATAAATCAGTTGTCATAATCTCTTTTTTTATGACAATTGAACCTTGACCTATAAGCAGTTGCTGCAAGCCAATCAAAGCGAAGCAGCTTCTGTCTCCTTTCTTTTGTCAGGGGGTGCAAGACATCAGTTAATCTTGAATCGAATGAAAAGTTAACAGGAAGGTAAAAATGAACCCAAATCAAAGAAAGCCCAGCACTCAACTTGAAATTAATGACCTGATAGATGATGCTGTGACAAATGCGATCGCGCGCCGAGGATTCTCGGAAGATTTGTCTGACGAGGAAGCAGCAAGCGTTGCCGGTGGTAGGTTGGCAGCAAGTGAAATGGCGATAGACGATATCGCGATCGCAGGATTTAAGCCAATCTATCCGCCACCCACCAAGCCAATTTGTTTGCCCATCGATCCGATTTATCCCCCGATTAAGTCTTATCCGCCTCTGCCTTGTCCACCCAAACCTTGTCCACCCAAACCTTGCGATCCACCGCCAATTATAGCTGGGTTGATGCCCATACCAGACAAAGGTGCTGAATTGGCTTAATTATCAACCTTCAATTGGAAAAAAGGCTCTGCAATCGAGGATTAATTGATGGAAAACATTGCTGCCAGCTAGCGCCAAGCAACCGTTCAAGACATCAATTAATCCTCACTCGATTCACAAGTTAACAGGCAGGTACAAAATGAACCCAAACCAAAGAAAGCCCAGCAGTCAATTTGAAATTAATGACCTGATTGATGATGCTGTGACAAATGCGATGGCGCGCCGAGGATTCTCGGAAGATTTGTCTGACGAGGAAGCAGCAAGCGTTGCCGGTGGAGTACGTGCAATAACCAACAATTGTACGAGCGTAGAATTGAAGCCGATCGATCTCGTAACCACCAAGCCAAGTTTGCCCATAGATCTCGTAACCACCAAGCCAAGTTTGCCCATAGATCCTCCTGTTTTTCCCTTCATGGTTGTGGCTAGCTTTGACAATCCGGATTTTGTATCTGCAGGGGTAATAGTAATTTCAGCTACTATATAGGCTTGGTTGTCAGCCTTAAATTGTAAAAAAGGCTCTGCAATCGAGGATTAATTGATGGAAAACATTGCTGCCAGCTAGCGCCAAGCAACCGTTCCAGACATCAATTAATCCTCACTCGATTCACAAGTTAACAGGCAGGAACAAAATGAACCCAAACAAAATAAGTTACAGCGGCATTGAAATTAATGACCTGATTGATGATGCCGTTGCCAATGCGATCGCACGACGCAGCGGCTGGGAAACTTTGTCCGATCGGGAAGCGGCAAGAGTCGCGGGGGGTCAGGCTGAAAGTTTTCTATTAGAAGAAGCAGATCCCATTTATCTGCCCAAGGATCCTATTTGCGTGCCGATTCAGCCTACAAAGCCACCCATTAAGTTTATTTGTCCGCCGATGATAATGGGGAAAATGATCGCACCAACAAACAAAGAAGTACTTCTATCTTAAGCATTCAAGTGTTAAAAAGTCTTTTGAGTAGAGGCTGAATTTATGAAAGACATTGTTGTTGATACAACTACGCTTTGCCCCAGTGCCAGACCAGAATCAGATGATGGTGTTGTCTTCGGGGTAATTGGCGGAACGGTAACAGATCCCCGCGTCGCTTATCTCAAACAGCCCCTCCCCATTACGGAGGAATTAATCGCAAAAGCCAGCCCAGTTACACCCGCCGAAATTTTTCGCACAGCGGCACCTTGTGCAACTAAAGGTTGTCAGCATTTTGATGGCAAAGATTGCCGTTTGGCAATGCGAGTTGTAGAGAAATTGCCAGCAGTAGCAGAAGAATTGCCCCCCTGTTCTATCCGCCGAGATTGTCGGTGGTGGAAGCAAGAAGGCAAAGCAGCTTGTATGCGCTGTCCCCAAGTAATTACAGATAATTACAAACCATCTGAACTCATGCGCGAAGCAGCGACACCCAAGGTAAGTTAACTTCATCTGGAAAGTGCAGCGTGGATTTTGGATTGCTCAGGAGTTACCCCAGGGTGTTGCCAGAAACAAAGGTGAAGAGTCAATCTCTGGTTACCAGACCAACGATTTTTCGGCTCGTCCTTTGTTTCTTTGCATCAGTCCTGTTGCTGATTTTGGATTGAGTGTAGGGGCACGGCATCCGAATATTGTTGGGTTATTTACAACATTTACTGACGCCGTGCCCCTACACCGTGGTTGATGCTTACTTGCTCTACCGCTAATTGCCTAATGAAACATTCTCAGGGAAGCAAACTTTTGTTCCTCCCAAACCACAGTAACCACCGGGATTTTTAGCCAGGTACTGTTGATGGTAAGCTTCCGCGTAATAAAATTCGGGAGCATCTAAAATTTCAGTGCTGATCTTCCCGTAACCTGCTCCTTTGATCGCTTGCTCGTAAGCAGCTTTTGATGCTGACGCCAGCTTGTTTTGCGACTGGGAATAGACATAAATTCCCGAACGATATTGCGTGCCAACGTCGTTACCTTGGCGCATTCCTTGGGTCGGATCGTGACTTTCCCAGAACACTTTCAACAGTTGTTCGTAACTAATTACGTTCGGATCGTACACAACAAAAACAACTTCATTGTGACCCGTCATCCCCGTACAAACTTCTTGATAAGTGGGGTTTGGCGTCACTCCCGCAGCGTAGCCAACTGCGGTGGTATAAACTCCATTCAGTTGCCAAAATTTGCGTTCTGCACCCCAGAAACACCCCATACCAAACATGGCCATTTCCATTCCCTCTGGAAACGGGGGCTTTAATCGATTACCGTTGACAAAGTGCGTCGCAGGGACTGGCATTTGTTCTGCCCGTCCCGGCAAAGCTTCTTCAGGTTTAGGTAGAGTTAGCTTTTTGCCAAATCCGAATAGCATAATTTACTCTGATCCTGATTTGTGAAATAAGTGTTTACATTACTTAATATAAGACTCTATGAGGATCGGCTTCAAGGAGAGTTGGCAGAACCAGCTCTCGCCTTTACAGCGGATTGTGCCTTTTGTGTAGCGGCAGCCTTAAGGCGGGCGCGACACAAAACGCACCAACCGCAGTAAAATCGAGAGCTGGTTGTGCCCAATCTCCTTGTATCCCAACCACAAAGAGAAATATATTAAGTAATTTAAAAAAAAATT
>NZ_JBHFNP010000139.1:0-3320 GCF_041929235.1 Microseira sp. BLCC-F43 | reverse complement strand
CTTTCTGTTCCATACAGTCGCGAGGGTCATCGACCATTAATATAGTATCATTGATGTAGATATTGTGTAGATGGTTATGACTAAAAAGGGATTGAATTTAAGGATAACCGAGCGTAGGCTCAATAAGCTAAGGCTATATGCAGCTGACAAAGAAAAGACGATGACTCAATTGGTAGAAGATTGGATTGACCGATTACCAAGCCCGGAGATTGGCGATTCCTCAACCACCCCACTCTCTAATCAACGTGACGGTTGATATTGGTCGGGGATGGTTTCGTCATCGCCCATTTCATCTCAACACCTCCCTTCGGGTAGGTGTGAGCCTTCTTGTTGAAATAGGTAAACGCTGTTATTAGCGATCGCATGACACAAGCAGCCATTCAAGTAACCGATCTGTGCTTTAGCTGGCCTAAAGGCGACAAGATTTTACAATCTTGCTCGCTGGAGGTTCCCAAAGGCGAATTTTGGATGCTTTTGGGAACCAATGGCAGCGGTAAATCAACGTTGCTGAGGTTGCTGGCTGGCTTGTTGCTTCCTCAGTCGGGTAACATTCAAATTGCTCAGCCAGTAGGTTTCGTCTTTCAAAATCCCGATCATCAATTAGTAATGCCCACCGTTGGGGCAGATGTGGCTTTTGGGTTAGTAGAGGAAAATCTTTCCCCACCTGCGGTGCGCCAGCGGGTAGAAGAAGCGCTGACAGCAGTCAATTTACTAGCCTTGCAGCGACGGCCTATTTATGCTTTGAGTGGGGGTCAAAAGCAGCGAGTGGCGATCGCGGGCGCTATTGCCCGTCGCTGTGAAGTTTTACTTTTAGATGAACCCACTGCGTTACTCGATCCAGATAGTCAGTTAGATCTGGTGGCTGGGGTACAGCGTTTGGTCAAAAGTCAAGGCATCACCGCCCTATGGGTAACTCACCGCCTCGATGAGTTGAATTACTGCGATGGTGCTTTTTTATTAGAACAAGGCCAAGTTGTAGACTCTGGCGATCCAAACCGCTTAAAGCAACGTCTGATGCAAGTCGAGGAAATTAGCTCCTAGTGCAGGTGTGCGGGTGTGCAAGGGAGAATGTCTATTCAAATTCTCCTCTGCTCACCTGCCCCTCTGCTCACCTGCCCCTGGGCCCTTCTGCCGACAGAAAATGCATATTTGTGGGATTATGTCAACCGAAGTAACACTTTGATTACTATGGAGATATGAATTAATATCGAAAACGTTAAGTTTAGAAAACTTTGGCGTTGAAAAATGACATCCCCACCGCCGTCAGCAGTTTTGCTAGTAGACGGCTACAACATAATTGGTTCGTGGAATAAGCTGATCTATACCCGCGATCGCAAAGGTTTAGAAGCAGCCCGCTGGGAGTTGGTTGAAGCCCTGACAAGCTATAGCGCTTTTCAGGGCTTTGATACTAAAGTCGTGTTTGATGCCCATTACCGCGATACCCCCGGCAATAACGAGGTGATTACAGAGAATTTATCTGTATACTACACCGAATTTGGGCAAACCGCAGACACTTTTATCGAAAAATCCTGTGCTGTACTGCGCCACCAGTTGCTCCCATTGCAGCGGCGGCTGATTGTTGCCACATCGGACAGGGCGCAGAAGCTAACAGTCGTGGGCTATGGTGCCCAATGGATGTCAGCGCAGGAACTGGCATACGAAATCGAATCAACGGCGCAGCGCCTGCGGCGGAAACATCAACCGCGCAAACAATCCAGCGGTCGTTTTTTAGCCAATTCCCTAGATGACAAAGCACGGCGACGCTTAGCTGAGTTGCGGATGGGATGGAAAGATTGACAAGAAACCTTTACCGATTAATTTTCAGAGCTAACCGAGTTGACATCCTCTCCCGTTAAGCTTCGCTATAACGGGAGAAACCCAAACCTCACGATTTGGGTTTCTGTTTCCTTCGCTTACAGGTTTTTCGCTACCGCGCTTTAGACTCATCCCTATCAGGTCTTACGTTCGCGACGGAGTCTATCACCGCAAGCCCTGCGGCAAGAATATTGTTTGCGGCATTGATGTCCCGGTCGTGGTGCGTCCCACATTCAGGGCAGTTGCACACCCTGACATCAAGCGGCAATTTATCGACAATGTGACCGCATTTCCCGCAGCGTTTAGTACTGGGAAACCAACGGTCAATTTTAACCAGTGTCCGACCGTACCACTGGCATTTATATTCCAGCTGCCGTATCAATTCAGACCAGCTTGCATCAGCAATAGCTGCACTGAGCTTACGGTTTTTCAACATGTTCTTCACGAGCCTTACTCCTCGACGGCAAAGGGTTGGTTTTCGCGCACCAATCGAGTGGTCAACTTGTGAAGGAAATCAATTCTTGCGTCAGCAATGGCTGCGTGAATCCGAGCAACTTCATGCCTTGCTTTCTCTCTATTGTTGGAGCCTTTTACTCTACGACACAGAGCTTTTTGAGCTTGCCTCAACTTAAATCTAAGGCGTTTGAAATGTTTAGGATTAGCAATCTTTTCGCCATCACTCGTGGCAATCAACGAGGTAATTCCCGCATCAATTCCTACGGCTTTATCGACTTGGGGCAATGCCTTAACGGTATAATCATTTACCACCAAGGCGACAAACCAGCGTCCCGATGCATCCAGTTTTACTGTAACAGTAGACGGCTCACACCCTTGGGCAGAGTCCGACTCCAACGGATGGGCAAGTTTTGAGAACATTTTGCCAACCACAGTTGTCCATCCTTCCATTTGAAGGCAGAACGGGTAAACTCGGCGCTGCCACCACTTCGCTTCTTTTTAAAGTTTGGGTAAGATTCACGACCTGCCCAGAAGTTGCTAAACGCTTTTTGCAGGTTTCTCAATCCCTGCTGAAGTGGAACGCAACTCACCTCGTTGAGGAATTGCCAGTCTTCTTGCTTCTTCGATTGAGTCAGCATCGGAGGGAACCCGTTCTTGTCGCTCTTACCAAGCTTGTGTGCGAGTATGCAGCGCTTTGTTGTTGAACTAAGCCAGAGCGTCACCTCTCTGACTCGTCTTCAGAACCGGACGTGAGACTTTCACCTCATCCGGCTCCTCAGTTACTTGGTGCTTGTCACCCATACCAACCATATCCTGAGCAGTTTTTAAGTCGTGGCAGTGTCGCTGGAGTAATTGCTTATTGTCTTTGGAATTTTTACCCCCATTGCTTGTAGGGATAATATGGTCGCTTTCTCATAAGTCTCCATCGAGAAAGTGCAATCCACAGTATGCACATTTGCCTTTTTGTTTCTTTAACATAAAGGCTTTTTCTGGTGGCATTTCTGGGTGCAATCCCATAGGACTACTCGAGTATGTTAAGTCTCCGTCAA
>NZ_JBHFNP010000138.1:0-4468 GCF_041929235.1 Microseira sp. BLCC-F43 | reverse complement strand
CTTTCTGTTCCATACAGTCGCGAGGGTCATCGACCATTAATATAGTATCATTGATGTAGATATTGTGTAGATGGTTATGACTAAAAAGGGATTGAATTTAAGGATAACCGAGCGTAGGCTCAATAAGCTAAGGCTATATGCGGCTGACAAAGAAAAGACGATGACTCAATTGGTAGAAGATTGGATTGACCGATTACCAAGCCCGGAGATTGGCGATTCCTCAACCACCTCAGTCTCTAATCAACCTGACGGTTGATATTGGTCGGGGATGGTTTCGTCCGAAGCCCAACAATTCATCTCAACACCTACCCAAAGGTAGATGTGAGCCTTCTTGTTGAAATAGGTAAATTTTTCGGGAAGTCTGCTATGATAGTAAATCGGCAGTGCCGGTGTAGCTCAGTGGTAGAGTAGCTGATTCGTAATCAGTTGGTCGTGGGTTCAAATCCCACCATCGGCTTTTTTAAGGATAGAGTAAGGTGCGTTACGCTAGTGCTAACGTGTCTTATGAACAAGTTATGACTAAAATGATTCTTGAAGATCTAGACCCTGCGGTGATAGAAATATTGGAATTACTTGCTAAGGAACGCGGGCGATCGCTGCAAGCAGAATTAAAGCACATTATAGAAACAGTAACTCAATCTAAAATTTTAATCCGTTCTCATGTAGGTTTGGATGGGATATTACAACTGAAAATTCCCACAGAGTTTAAAGATACCGATCTAGAAGTTACAGTAACAATTAAACCTGTCACGCCAGTTTCAAAGAAAACCCCAGAAGAGTTAGGATGGCCTGTAGGTTTCTTTGAAAAGACGGCTGGAAGTTTCCAAGATGAACCGTTAGTGCGGTATTCGCAGGGAGAATTACAAGAACGGAACTGGGATGATTTATCTGCTTGATACTAATGCCTGTATTGCT
The DNA here is from genome assembly GCF_041929235.1 of Microseira sp. BLCC-F43. Lineage (NCBI taxonomy): Bacteria > Bacillati > Cyanobacteriota > Cyanophyceae > Aerosakkonematales > Aerosakkonemataceae > Microseira > Microseira sp. BLCC-F43. The sequence continues at coordinate 3,553 of NZ_JBHFNP010000138.1, read as the reverse complement.
TACTTGAACCGCCCCATGTCTGGTGTACGTCGGCGGTTAGAAACTTTATCTCCAGAAGATGTGGCTGTTTGTTCCGTTGTTAAGAGTGAGTTATTTTACGGGGCGATGAGAAGTAACAATCCAGAGAGAACGCTAGCTGGACAGCAAGAATTTCTCAATCGTTTTGTCTCCTTACCTTTTGATGATAATGCTGCCATAATTTATAGTCGCATTCGCGCTCAACTTGCTGCTGTAGGAACTCCTATTGGGCCTTATGACCTTCAAATTGCAGCGATCGCAATGGCGAATAACTTAATTTTAGTGACTCACAATACCCGCGAGTTTAACCGGATTGAAGGACTGCAAATTGAGGATTGGGAGTTGCTGGGATGAGAGTGCGATCGCGTGTCTGCACATTATTGATTGGCGCTGCCGATCCAAATAGCTATAAAAGCCGCCTGTTACAATGAGTGGGGTTTGGGGAAGAGGAACCAAGTTCAGTTAAGCCCGGAGAAAAATCTATGAACATTGAGCAAGCTGTTTTAGAGAAGTTGCGGCAGTTACCTGTAGATAAGCAGCAAGAATTATTGGATTTTGTGGAATTTTTGTATCAAAAAATGCAGGCTAAGCCTCCCTTACGTAGCGTTAGAGGATTGTGTGCCGATCTAAAGGTAGACATCACCGAAGAAGATATTGCCCTGGCGCGGAAAGAAATGTGGGGCAATTTTCCGAGGGAGATCGTTTAATGACATCAGTAGTAACAGATACACATGCTTTGATTTGGTACATTTTTGATCTAGATCGGCTATCAGAAGCAGCATTAACAGCATTTGAACAAGCAGTTAATGCTGGTAATCCTATAGCGGCTTGCAGCCGCGTGAGGTACAGCGACATCGCTGAGTTTGTCAAGCGCGCACCCTTAAGGGTGCGCGCTTGACAAACTCAGGTGTACCTCATTCGAGTGGAATTCGCTATATCTAACAGCTAAGAATGGTAAGGCGCAGTGTTTTGTTTCTGCCAATCATGAGTTGATTCGTGCTTTGGCTAAACAAACAGGCGAGTTTGAGTGCTTAACTCCAGAAGAATTTGCGAGCAAGTATTTAGGATAATTTATATCGTGTCCGGTAGCATTGGTTCTGTATGTTTGTAGGGGTGTTCGCGCAGCGTGCCGGAGGCATTAGCATTCGGGCGATAATTTCTGTAAGAAACGCAAAGTCTTGTATCCGAATGCTTCACCCTGCCCCTACTCTCTGATACAACCGGACACGATATAAACCCGCCCCGGCAGAGGCTACCGAACATAATATCATCCCATCATCGAGTCCGCAATAACTGCACAAATGTATCGCTGACTGTATGATCTTTTGTATCGGCGGCATACTGAATTAACTGTTCGCGGAGTTTTTTCGCGTCATTTAAAGGTAGTAAGGTTGCTAATAAGAAGTAAACACCCCGAAATCGCGGATCGTCCATGTGGTCGATTAATCTTGCTTCGGTTTCAGGACTGTTGCCGAGAAAGTTTTGTACCAGAAAGAAATCCATAATTTTGTCGTGGCGGAAGTACCATTCTTTCTTCGCTTCTCCTTTTTCGTCTTTCCACTGACGGCTGACTACCATCTTATATTTCTCATCTTCTAGAGACTGTAATTCTTGGCAAAATTGCTCGTTAGGTAAGGCTTTTTCGTCGTTACATCGCATGTTGTAAACGGCTTCGGAGAATTTTTTCAGGGGAAATTGGTATTTCCATTCTTCCAGGAATTCTTCTGCCATCAGGTTGTATTGTTGTTCTTGCAGGCGAAATAGGTCGGGTGTTTTGCCTTGGGATAGCATGAGGGCGACGAGGGTTAAATCCATTGGGTTGGATAGTCTCTTTTTGGCGGCTTCTAAATCTTCCGGGGGTTGTTGGTTGTTGAGGGCGTCTGCTAGGTATTGGGTGCAGCCTTTTTCGTAATCAGTTCCTTGAATTTTGGCATCTTTGGGCAGTCTTGGCTGACGGGAAATTAAAAACTTCTGGATTTGGTCGGTTTCTAGGGGTTGTAAGTAATAGGTTTTTGCGGTTGAGGGGGGTATCCACTCTAAAGGCTGAGTCGTCATGATGACATTGCCCCGGAAATAGTGTTCGACGAAATGGACGATTTTAGCCCGTGTTTCGGCGGAGACTTCGTTGAGTCCGTCGATGCAGATATCGATAGCGCCACTATAAATTAGGTTTTTGAGGAATTCGGCATCTTGTGCTTGTCCGTGCAGTTTTTCTTGAATGGCTTCTATCACACCTTTGTCGCATTTTTGGGCGGGTAGATAGACGACGATGCGCGGGGAATTTTTGACGAGATGGCGCAGAAACATCGACTTGCCTAAACCGGAATCGCCTTCTAAGATGATTTGCCCTTGGATGCTGGGTAGTGCTTCGGTAACGGGTTTGATTGCTTCTGTACCTGGAAGTTTGACTTGAGATTCTCCGAAGTAGGCGAGGGAACTGAAATTGTCTAATCCGGCATCGGCTAGTAGGGAAGGTTTGAAGCGTTCAAATAGTTTGCGGCGCAGGTAGGGAACCCAGGTGAGGAGAAAGCCGACATAACCCACACCGAGAATCTTGCGTACCCACGGGTTCCAGAAAAAGATGGCTTGGACTTGGGCAGATTTGGGGTAGGCGAAGATGAGGGCAAGCCAAAAGGTAGCATGAATCAAGATGGTGTTTCGGGCGTTGGAAAACCACTTCCAAATTGCCACATCATTGATAGCTGACTGCACCGTATCGGCTTGGTCGTATTTGCCTTTTTTCAGGTTGTTGTGGTGAGTTTGCAGTAAGGGAATGTCTTGGGGTTTCCAAGAGACACTACGGGCAACTTTGGCTATTTTGTTTGCTAAGTCTGTTCGCAATCGTTCCAGCTTCTCACTTCCCGTCCAGGCATCGCGAAAGACTTCTAGTGTTTTCTTGGCTTCTTCGTATTCGGGTTTAGTAGGAGGTGCTTTAGGATAGCCAAGCCATTTGAGCAAGGTTTTCACCTCATCCGTACCGCCACCCAGGAAATAGGTCAAAAATCGCCACTGTTCAAATTTAACGTTTTGCTGATTTCGCTCATAGACCCGATCTAGGACGACAACAACCTCGTTTAGCTCCAGTTTTCTGATATTGCCCAATGCTTCTGCCGCACTGCTACGAACATTTACGTCCACCTTTTCATCTTTGAGGATATTGGCGATGTCTTTAACATAGGGTTTAGCCGCCTCTCCCAGGTTGCCCAATGCTTGTGCCGCATAGTAACGAACATTTACGTCCACCTTTTCATCTTTGAGGATATTGGCGATGTCTTTAACATAGGGTTTAGCCGCCTCTCCCAGGTTGCCCAATGCTTCTGCCGCACCGTAACGAATATATGCGTCCACCTTTTCATCTTTGAGGATGTCGAGGATGTCTTTAACATAGGGTTTAGCCGCCTCTCCCAGGTTGCCCAATGCTTGTGCCGCACCGCTACGAATATATGCGTCCGCGTTTTCATCTTTGAGGATGTCGAGGATGTCTTTAACATAGGGTTTAGCCGCCTCTCCCAGGTTGCCCAATGCTTGTGCCGCA
>NZ_JBHFNP010000137.1:0-42333 GCF_041929235.1 Microseira sp. BLCC-F43 | reverse complement strand
TTTTCTTTGTTATTTTTTTTTTTTTTATTTTTCCTTTTTTTTTTTTTTTTTTTTATTTGTGGTGGGGGGGGGATTTTTTGTTTGGGGGCCGCCCCTGTTCGGGGGCCCGCCAAAAAAACTTGCGCCACAAGGGCTGTATTTCACCAAATTGCAAACTGCTATAAAGGCTCGTACTTCTAGGACGGTAAACTAACAGGACTAAAGCTGCGTGCCACAATTGCTGGCTGGTGCGTGACGTTACAAGTCTCATTGCTACGTTGAAATATTCTCACAACGTCACGCACCCTACAGAAAAAATATGCTAACTGTCAACTGTTCGCTGTCAACTGTTCGCTGTCCACTGTCAACTGTCCACTGTCCACTGAAAGTCACTCTTCGACGTTGAGGATTTGCGGCACTTTGAAGAAGTCGCCATCCCCTTCTGGTGCGTTGTTTAGGATGGCTTCCCGATCGGGATAAGGTCGCAGTAGATCTTGTCGCGTGATGTTGCTGACATCAATTGCCCTTGTTGTGGGTTCTACTTTACTGACATCTAACTCCCCCAGCTGCTCGACATATTCCAAAATACTCCCCAACTGGGTGGTAAATTGTTCCTCTTCCTCTGGGGTTAATTCTAGACGGGCTAGTATTGCAACTTTGCGGACTTGGTCGCGGTCAATCATAAAATTTGCTAATTGCTAATTGCTAATGGCTAATTGGTGATTGGTAATGGGTAATGGGTAATTGGTAATTGGTAATTTTTTCTATTAGCCATTAGCCATTAGCCATTAGCCATTACCCATTACCTAAAAGAACACATCTACTTGCGATCGCCCAGTAGTCTTCAGCCAGTTTTGGGCTTCAATATAGTTGTTGGGGGCGAGGCGAATCGCTTCTTGCCAATACTTGGCGGCTTTGTCGTATAAAGCTTCGGCAGCTTCGCTTTCCCCTGCTTCTTTGGCTTTGTCTCCTTGGTAATGAAAAATTACGGCGATGTTATTCAAAGCTTGGGGCAGGCGGGGATTGAGATCGATGGCTTGGTAATAGTATTCCAATGCCTTCTCGTGTTCGCCGTTGCTGGTGTAAATCAGCCCGATGTTGTAAAGAATGTAACTGCGGTCGTTGGAGTCTTCCTCCAGGGTTAGGGCTTCAAAGTAGTTGTCCAAGGCTTCGGCGTACTCGCCATCCGCCTGGGCGGACATGCCATCGCGGTAGTAAACGAAGGCTTCTTTGGCTTTCTTATTGGCGGGCATCAGCTTCAGGATCATGTCTGCCATCACCGTGAAGCTTTTGTCAATGAAATTGTCGTTGCGCTGAGTTCTTGGCATATTATTCCGTGCTATGGAGCTAACTTTTATTTTGAATTATGGCGCAGGGGGCAAGGGGATGGAATTTTATATTAGACATTTTACATTTTAGATTTTAGATTTCAGATGGAAATAAAATCTGAAATCTAAAATCTGCAATATAGCTACTGCCCCTTGACTAAAACACCTGGTTCGTGCTGTATCGGCAGGACATCCAACAGATCGGTTTGCACGCAATATTTTAAATCTTCATCGCAGTGCAAGCGGAGGAGACGCTGACCGTGACTGGCGTGGTGCATTAGCTGCAATAGGTTATCTTTCCACTGGTGATACAGCGCGATCGCGCTAATCACCTCATCGTTACCAGCAATTTCTTCCGGTGCCGCGCCGAGTTCTGCCAGCATTCCGCAAGCGATCGCTCCCGCACAGGCGGTATCTTCCAAGGAAAAACTGCCTTCCCATCCCGACCCTACTACCCAAACTGTTTCCGGGTTCTGTGCCAAAATATACTTCACTACGGCTTGGCGATTGACAAATGCGGCTGCCAGAACGGCTTTCGCGTCTTGCACCCGCTGTAAAGTACGAGTCCCGTTGGTTGTACTGATAAATAACCGCCGTCCCAGGACTCGTTCCGGCGTGCAATCGAGGGGAGAGTTGCCCATATCGCACCCTGTGACTGGCGCCCCGCCGCGTTCTCCAGCCCTGATGCGCTTTGCTTCGGGCCAAGCTGCACTGACTTGTAAGAGTTTATCAATATCGCTAAACACTTGCACCGCTTCGGCTCCAGATGCCAGCGCCGTTGCCATTGTTGTAGTCGCTCTCAGGACATCTACAGCGATCGCGCAATCGGGTACGCTACCGCTGGGAGTCAATTCGGGGGTGTGGTAAACAAATAACTTCACAAGCTTTCCGCACCTGCAATTAAAGCCGTCGAAATATCATTTTATGTGGTGCTTGTTACCGAATGTTAAACAATTTTCCGGCGGTTATTAAAAATTCACCCTGGCAAGACCGAGAGGGAAATAGTTGCTCCTAAGGGCGAGAAACAGGTCTGCTTTGGGTTTCCCTTGCCGATAAAGGCTGAATTAGAGGTTGATTGGCAATTTTTTGCAGTTCTACAGAGGTTAGGAGTGCTAGCCAGTCATTTTGCAGCGCGGGGTTATCAGCAGTGCGACGGAGGGAAGCAATCGCGCCCAGGGCATCGTACCAAATTCCATACTTGGCATAAACCGCAACCTTGTCCTGGAGGGAAGTTGTCCGCGCTAACTCGCTCGCCATCCGCGACGGAGGCGCAATCCGTTGAATCGAACCTGCGGCTAATTGACTATCAGAACGGTCATCATCATTGGGATTGCATACCAGAGTAACAGTCCACTTGTAAGTCTTGCCCAACTCCAGGATGGGAGAATTGGCACGATCGGGCAGGCTAAAGCTGACAATACCTGGTGAGGGAATCGTCGAGAAAGTGGTTCTGTAAACAAGTCGGTTGTCTGCCGTTGTCAGCACAAACTGCATCTGGGGCGTTTCCCCTGGGTTGATAGTAGGCACGTAAACAAAAAACGTCGGACGCGCCGCCAAAGTCGTGCCAAAGCCATTCACCGGCACCAAGGCAATGGTTTTATGGATCGTAGGAGATGTTTCCGCAATACAGGGACCACGGGAACCGCCCCCTTCCCGTTCCCCCGGTTTGTCAAGATTAGAAGGTGGCCTGTAGTTTCCCCAATTAGGAGATAATCTTTGATCGCTGGGCAAGCGCGACTGCGCTTGCACTGACTCCACACCGAAAGGGATAGCCACCGCCAACAATACCCCCACCGAAAGCTTGAGGAAACCTGAAAGAAATTTTGTCCGAGTCATAATAAAACCTTTCTTGTGGTAGAAATGAACAACCATAAAAGATAGTTAATTTGGAGTTTGTGTTCCTGCGGTTCAGTTGAAAATTGTTTATTCCCAACTCATCATCGATCTTATGATTTCCGATACGCTTGCGCTTGTTCCCAAACAAAATCCCTGGCAACGGACGATCCGACCCTTTGGAGCTTATGCTCTGCATGGCCTAGCCCTTTTGGGAGATATGCTAATTGCCGTAGACTCGGCGCGCGGGTATTTACTGCAAATTGATATAACCAGCGACGATACGGCGATTTTGAACCCCCATCAGGTGGCAGACTTTGAGGGAGCCACAGGTTTAGCTGTTTGGGAAGATACGCTGTGGGTGACGCGGGAAGAGAGCGTTTTTATCTGCAATTTGAACCAACTCAAGACCCAGGGTGCATCGCCGCTAGAGCATTTTGTCACTTTGCCTTACAGCGCCGACTCTGTAGCAGTTTGGGAATCTACGGTTTATGTCTCCTGTCAGAAAGCCGGCTACATTTTTATTTATAACCGCCAGACCCGACAACAGATAACCCAATTTTACGCCCCTGGAATTGGTGTGGAACATCTGACGGTGCGCGGGGAAGAAATCTGGGTTTCGGATGATATCGAACAAACCGTATATTGTCTAGAGCGGGCTACAGGTGAAATTAAATTTAGCGTCCTGACGCCGTTTGAGTGTCCTACAGGGTTAGCGTTTCGCACCGATGCCGGGACCGGGCAAGATATTCTTTACGTAGCTTATGCGGGCGATGAGCCTTATATTCGGGATAACCCGAATGCCGATCCATCCCACGAAATAGAGTATCGCGATCGCACGTTTATTCACCCCCTCCACTTCCACTACAATCCCGAAAAGCGCTACGCTCTCTCCAACGGCTATTTACTAGAAATGTCCTACGTCGAGGAACTCTTACCCCTCGAACAGATCGATTTAGATGACGTAGAATGGCGCATCGCCCTACCATCTGATACAGACCGACAAAAAGTAATTTCGGTTTCTCCCATTGGTCGCCCTTTTACCGAAGAAATTCTAGACGGACAGCGGGTAGCGTTGTTTAAATTTGACTCCCTCAAACCCGACGAACGGCATTTATTTGGCTGGAAGGCGCTGTTAGAAGTTCGCAGTATTAAATATCGTCTTACCCCCCGCGATTTGGAAAATCTTCCCCCACTATCGCCGGAATTTAAAGAAAGATATATGACGGATAACGACAACTTAGCAATGGAAACCGATATTATCCGTCGTGCTGCGAAAGAATCAATTGGAACTGAAACCAATCTGTTGCGGAAAATTTATAAAATTCGCAACTATGTTTATGACAAGCTTTCCTACAGCATTAAGCCGCACATTGACACCCCAGATGTAGCTTTAGAACGAGGCACTGGTTCCTGCGGCGAATATTTGGGCGCCCTGCTCGCTTTATCTAGGCTAAACGGCATTGCCAGCCGCACCGTCGGTCGATATAAATGTCCAAAATATGCCGAATATCAGCGCGTTCCTTTGCATCCAGATTACAATCACGTTTGGATGGAATTCTATGTGCCAGGAATGGGTTGGTTGCCAATCGAATCAAATCCCGATGATATTGTTGATAATGGCCCCTACCCCACCCGCTTTTTTATGGGTTTGTCTTGGTATCACATTGAAATTGGCAAAGCCATTCCATTCGCCATTTTGAAAGTACAAGGAAAGCCAGTGAATAAGGAAGAAGTTTCCATTGGAGATTTAGCGATCAATCACATCCGCTTTACAATCTTGTCAGAACTTCCACCCCCGGAATTTTAGATCCCCCCGTACCCCCCTTGTTAAGGGGGGTACGGGGGATCAGATATTGGAGTAGGGAACATAGATAACGTTTGATTTCTCCCCAAAAATTGTAGAAGGCCGTGCCCCGAAAGCCGGCAATTTATTTTCAGAACATAGATAACATTTGATTTCTCCCCAAAAATTTTAGATGCCGTGCCCCTGGGAGTAGGGAACATAGATAACGTTTCAAAAATTGTAGATGCCGTACCCCTGGGAGTAGGGAACATAGATAACGTTTGATTTTCCCCAAAAATTGTCGATGCCGTGCCCCGAAAGCCTGCAATTTCAAAAATTGTAGATGCCGTACCCCTGTAGCGGCACGGCATAGATAACGTTGCAAAAATTGTAGATGCCGTACCCCTGGGAGTAGGGAACATAGATAACGTTTGATTTCTCCCCAAAAATTGTAGATGCCGTGCCCCGAAAGCCTGCAATTTATTTTCAGAACATAGATAACGTTTAATTTGTTTTCAAAAAATTTAGAATGTTCCCTACAGCTCCTCGAGTTTACAGGACTTACGCAGCAACTCCAGATATGGTGGAGATGGTGCGTTATACTGCGTTAACGCACCCTACAGACAGAGACGCCAACGATCCTAGAAACCCGGTTTCTTTGCGTAAGTCCTGCTAGTGATAATGACTGGCGTTACAGTTTTTGTAACCAGCGAATCAAAAGCCAGATCTAAGAGTAAAACTGAAAAGTCAAGGTACATCAGTTACGCTTTTTTATCCAAAGAAGGCTAGTCAAGCTAAAGAGGGAAGTATGAAGTACTGCTATAGAGCAATCGCTATTTTAGGACTTGCTGCGATTCTGGCACAGATGACGGTTGGTTGCGGCGCTCAACAATCTGCACAACTCGAACAACCTGTCCCTGCATCTCCAGCTGCTACGGTACCAGCTGCAAAGCAACCACCGCCACCAGCTGCTACACCAGCACCCAATGTTAGGAGAATACCCGGTAACGAGCGACTCTCGCAACAAAATACTAACCTTCCCTCCCCCCAAGAGTCTCAAGCTGAACAAAACTATAATCGCGAGGGATACAATCCCGTTGCAGAAAATCCTTTTGTCAGGGTAAGCAACAGTCCCCTTTCCACTTTTTCCATCGATGTCGATACCGCCGCTTACAGCAACGTCCGACGCTTCATCAACGAGGGGCAATTGCCACCGAAAGATGCAGTCCGCCTTGAGGAAATGATTAATTATTTTAAGTATGAATATCCCCAGCCAACGGGTGCTAATCCATTCTCGATTACGACAGAAATCTCACAAGCTCCTTGGAACCCCGCCCACAAATTAGTGCAAATTGGTTTGCAGGGAAAACGCCTGTCTACTGAAAATCTGCCGCCCAGCAATCTGGTGTTTTTGTTGGATGTTTCGGGTTCAATGCAAGACTCGAATAAATTACCGCTGGTTAAACAATCTTTGCGGTTGCTCGTGAACGAGTTAAGACCCAACGACCGCGTGAGTATTGTTGTTTATGCTGGGAATGCAGGCGTAGTTTTACCTTCCACGCCTGCTAACCAAAAAGACAAAATATTAGACGCGATTGAAAACCTGGAAGCAGGTGGTTCTACCGCCGGGGGACAAGGCATTCAACTCGCCTATAAAATTGCCAAAGACAACTTGATTCCATCGGGCAATAACCGCGTAATTATGGCAACAGACGGAGATTTTAACGTCGGAGTATCCAGCGATGCAGAATTGGTACGCTTGATTGAAGAAAAGCGCAAACAAGGTGTTTTCCTAACCGTCCTTGGGTTTGGGATGGGAAATTTACAAGATGCCAAGCTAGAGCAAATAGCCAATAAAGGAAATGGGAATTATGCTTACATCGATAACCTGCTAGAAGCTAGGAAAGTTTTGGTCAAAGAAATAGGCGCAACTTTGCTGACGATTGCCAAAGATGTCAAAATTCAAGTAGAATTTAATCCAGCTAAAGTCCAAGCATACCGTTTAATCGGTTATGAAAACCGACTGCTGCAAAACCAAGACTTCAACGATGATAAAAAAGATGCCGGAGAACTAGGGGCAGGACATTCGGTGACAGCCCTCTACGAAATTATTCCGGCAGGGGTTAAAAGCAATGTGCCGCTTGCTAATGTTGACCCTTTGAAATATCAGCAAAACAATGTTAAGTCTGTGGCTGCTGGGAGTAACGAGTTGATGCAGGTAAAATTGCGGTATAAGGAACCCAAACAAGAAACTTCTAAATTGCTGACCGTTCCATTAATTGACCGGGGAATTCAGCTAAAAGATGCTTCGACAAACTTTAAATTTTCAGCCGCTGTGGCAGAGTTTGGCATGGTGTTGAGGGAGTCTCAATTCAAGGGTAATGCTAATTTTGATGATGTTTTAAGCTTGGCGAGTCAATCCCAGGGAACCGATTTAGATGGCTACAGAGCCGAGTTTATTAGGTTGGTTCAAAAGAGTAAGTCCTTGAAAAAGGCACGGGGATAAACCCTCAGAAAAAAGAAGGAGCAAACTAATGATGGATAGAAGCGATAGCCACAACATTACATCCCATCCCGATTGTGCTAAATTCGGCTATCAAATAGAGCGGGAACTGGGACACAACAAAAGTGGAGGACGAGTCACCTACCTAGCAACTAATACCAAGACTGCAACCCCTGTCATAGTTAAACAATTTCAGTTTGCCAGAGTTGGAGCCACTTGGTCAGATTATCACGCACATGAGCGAGAAATTGAACTGCTGCAACAGCTCAATCACCCCAGCATTCCTAAGTACCTCAATTCCTTTGAAACAACCGATGGGTTTTGTTTGGTACAAGAGTATAAACCAGCGGCTTCCCTCGCTCAGCCAGAATCTTTTACACCCCAAGAAATCAAGCAAATTGCCCTAGCTGTTTTAGAGATTTTAGTGTATCTACAACAGCAAAACCCTCCAGTTATTCATCGAGATATTAAGCCGGAAAATATCCTAGTTGACCGCGCAGAATCCCTCAAAGTTTATCTGGTAGATTTTGGGTTGGCTCGCATAGAAGGTGAGGAAGTCGCTGCTACCAGTGCGGTTAAAGGTACGTTGGGATTCATGCCACCCGAACAGATGTTTAATCGCCCGCTGACAGAAGCTTCTGATTTGTATAGTTTGGGGGCGACGTTGATTTGTTTGCTGACCAAGACAAAATCAACTGAGATTGGCAACTTGATTGATGAAAATTGTCGCATCAATTTCCAGCCGTTAATGCCAAAACTGAATCCGCAGTTTATCGCCTGGTTGGAAAAAATGGTCGCACCTAACTTCAAACATCGCTACCCCAATGCCGCTACTGCCTTGACTGCCCTTCAATCCATCGATATTCTTGCCCCAAGTACAACATTAGGAAGGCTCTCTCCTAAAACCAAAAAAATTTTGTTAATTAATCTGGGATTAGTCGCCGCATGTGGTACAATTTTCATCATAGGTGACAGAATATTAAACGATTCAACCATAGGGAATTCCAGTATAACTGTCCGGGAATTGCAGCAAATGGGTAAATGCGTTGGATGCGATCTGAAAGGGGCAAATTTTAGAGGAGCAGACTTGCGGAGTTTGGATTTAACAAATGCCGACCTGACAGGTGCAGATTTGAGGGGAGCCGATTTGCGAGGATCGTATTTGAAAAATGCCAACCTCACCAATGCAGATTTGAGAGATGCTAACCTGGCAAGTACCGATCTAAGGGGCGCTATAATGCCAGATGGTTCGATTCATCGGATTGACTAAAACAGGACTTACGCAAACACCAAAGTTTCTATGAAATGGGAAACTAGAAATCTAGGTCGAAATCCGGGTTCTGGTCTCGACGTGCCTACAAAAGCGCTATCGAATCTTAGAGTCAAGCTAAGTCACCCTAAAGGGTGAGTCCACTAGAAAAAACTGGCACAATATTTTCTCAATCTTCTAGTTCCTCCTGACATACTGAATTTATTCCGAAGCGGGATAGAACAAGACCAACAGATAAGCGAGAGATTGCTCTCAATCATGACTGCTGGTGTGACGGTGCAACAATTGGTCTATTAGGCTTTTAAACTCACTTCTAGTAATTCAGGAGGAAATATGAGGAATTCAGGGCAAATTTCTTACCCAATTGATTTGGCTGGATATCAATATCCTCATCCCCATTATTTGCAGACGCGAGCCAGGATTAATCGTCTGATTAAGCGCTATTTTTCCAGCGAAATTTTGAGCGATCGCCTAGCCGATCTGCCCAGGCAATTTGAAACTCCCCATCAGCGGATTTGGGAACCAATTAATTGGCATGCCATCAACCGCAATCAAATTATTGGGATCGACCCAGAATTATTTCTGAAAGTCCTAGCTGGTGCGGCTGAAGTCGAAGCCCCGATTCGAGCTTATGCTAAAGAAAGCTGGGATTATTTACAAGCAATTCATCCTCAAATGGCGCGGTTTATGGGTGGGCAATTTGCCAGAGATGGGAAAACCATAGAAGTGGGTATATGGGAAAAAGAAGAACGGCAACACTGTCCGACTTTTGCCAAAATTTATCAGCAATTAACCGGGGAAAAAATTAAGCCGAAACCAAACTCGGTTCAAGGATATCATTCTACAGGCAATCTGCGGCAAGATGTTTACAAACATGCGCTGAGTCGCATTGCAACCGAGTGGAGTGCTACATCTGTATACCTGTGGTTAATGGCGCATTCGACAGGAGAATTGCAGCAAGCGATCGCTCAACCATTGCAAGACGAAGTAAACCACCTAGCCAAATTCTGGGGGTTCACCCGCTGGGCGTTTGCTGACTCCTATTTCAGCCGCTTAAAAGGCACAACAAAAAATCTAGTAGGTTTGCTAAAACACCACAAAGGCGAACGCACTCATGGCGATGATGTTTTCCAATTGGAAAATACCGTTCACGCAGTCGAACTAGCCTTTACATTCGCGAGAGTGATGGTAAAATTACGCCTGTGGAACTATACTCTAAAACCTCGCTATCTCGAATCGTTGTTTGGTGCATCGCCGAAGAGAAGGTCCCTGGGGATTGTTAGAATAAGAAAAACCGCAGCCTAATCTCTTTGAGCAGCGTCATTAACTGCTTCAATAAAGAAGAACCCAATTTAGCTAAGGCAAATCAGGGTTCTTTATTGTTGAGTGAAAATGGGGAATTAGTTTCTAAATGGAAGTTATCCCAGCAATTGATTTATTACAAGGTAAATGCGTGCGACTGTATCAGGGTGACTATTCCCAGTCGCAAGTCTTTGACGAAAACCCAGCAGCGGTGGCGCAACAGTGGGTAGACCAGGGGGCAACGCGGCTGCACGTGGTAGATTTAGATGGTGCGAAGGCGGGCAAACCAGCGAACTTGCAAGCAATTGAAGCAATTGTGCAGGCGGTATCGGTACCAATACAAGTCGGTGGGGGACTGCGCGATCGCACCAGTGTCGCCCAACTGTTAAACTTAGGCGTCGGACGTGTAATTTTAGGCACTATCGCCGTCAAACAACCCCAGCTAGTCGCCGACTTGTGCGGCGAATTTGGCGGTAAAATCGTCGTAGGCATCGACGCCCGCAACGGCAAAGTCGCCACCGATGGTTGGTTAGAAACTTCCTCAGTTGCCGCAACCGATTTGGCACACCAAATGGCACAACTAGGTGCAGCGGCAATTATTTATACCGATATCCACCGCGATGGGACGCTCTCAGGGCCAAACCTACAGGCATTGCGAGAACTGGCAGAAAGCATCGCCATCCCCGTCATCGCCTCCGGCGGCGTCAGTTCTCTTACCGATCTCCTGAGTCTGCTAAGTTTGGAACCAATTGGTGTCAACGGCGTTATTGTCGGACGCGCCCTTTACACGGGGGATGTTTCGCTGAAAGAAGCCATACAGGCCGTGGGTTCTGGACGTTTGCAGGATATACCGCCAGATTTTGGTGATTCGGCATTTGCTTAAAAAAAATGGGATTTGCAATTTAAGGAAAATCCGTGCTATGCTTATAAAGCTGCGGACGGGCGTATAGCTCAGTTGGTTAGAGCGCTACGTTGACATCGTAGAGGTCACTGGTTCGAGTCCAGTTACGCCCATTTTGATTAATCAGGCTGAAATCCATGAAGAGCAAGGGTTTCAGCCTTATTGTTTAAATCTACAGTTTGTATTTAAACCTGTTAAGCTGCTACGCATTTAAATCCAATAAAGAGGCGGGCAAGATGCCCACCCCACAAGAAGAAGGGAAAATTTGACTCTCAAATTAGGTGCGTAGCAGCTTACTACAGGCATCTGACCTCAGAAATTGACCTAAATCTGACCTAAGTGTTAAATAGCTTCTGATATGCTCTCTGTCTAGCTGGTAGGCTGATTTACCTAAAACAGTCCGTCGCGTCTTATATCGATTCCGCTGGCGCCGGATTGATATCGTAGGGGTCACTGGTTCGAGTCAAGTGTCCATTTAAGATGGGGAAAGATGGCAAAATCCTCCCTAATAGCTAATTATGACAGACGCTAAAAACGTACTCGGTACGAAACTAGAGCTTTGCTGCACTTCTCCCATGACGGGATATTACCGCGACGGGTTTTGTCGCACGGGGGGGCAGGATTATGGTTCCCACGTTGTCTGCGCCCAAGTGACGGTAGAATTCCTGGAGTTTACCAAATTGCAGGGAAATGACCTCAGCACCCCCGTACCAGCTTATCAATTTCCAGGGTTAAAACCAGGCGATCGCTGGTGTTTATGCGCCCAACGCTGGCAAGAAGCGATGGAAGCTGGCATCGCACCCCCTGTAGTCCTCTCTGCTACCCATGCTAGAGCTTTAGAAGTTGTTTCCCTCAAAGAATTGAAACAACACGCGCTCAACGAGGAACGGCAATAGAGTTACGATCGATCCACTCCAATTGAGATAGTCGGTTATGGTCACGACTCAAGAGAATTCCGTTCGTCAAACGGCAACGCTGACTATCACATGGGAAAAGTTGCCCGATGACTTTAAATTAGAAGAAAAGCCTGTGGAAAATACGGGTCAACCGCTGATTGCTGGGGCATTGCGCGAAAGTTTGGAACTGGCAGGTTTGATTAAACCAGAAATGCTAATTGCCTCTAATTTTGGCCTCTGTGCCACTGTGAACGGCGATTTAGTCATTAAAGCACCAGATTGGGTTTATGTGGCTGCGGTGCTGCCTTTGGAGCAAAGAAAAGACCGCAAAAGCTATACGCCCAATTTAGAAGGCGATCTCCCCACCATCGTGATGGAATTTCTTTCAGACATCGACGGCGAGGAATATTCGGTTAAGCGCACCTTTCCCCCTGGAAAGTGGTTTTTTTACGAACGCATTCTGCAAGTACCGACCTACGCTATTTTTGCACCCGATACGGGACTTTTAGAACTGTATCGGTTGCAAGATGGACGGTACGAATTAGAATTGCCCGATGCTGATGGACGCCATTGGATGACGGATCTGAAGTTATTTTTAGGCGTCTGGCGGGGAGAAAAGGAACAACGTCAGGGTTATTGGTTGCGGTGGTGGGATGAAGCGGGGAATCTGCTACCTTGGGCAGTAGAGCAAATTGAACAAGAACGTCAGCGGGTGGAACAAGAACGTCAACGGGCGGAACAGGAACGTCAACGGGCGGAACAAGAACGTCAACGGGCGGAAAGATTGGCGGAGTATTTGCGAAGTCAAGGCATCAACCCTGACAATCTAACCTAACAAATAGTAGGTGGTGCGGGTGGATGAGCGCGATCGCCAAGTGACGCGGATATATTTCTTTGTACCCTGTTCCGTGGAAGAGCGATCGCCCCACACCGCCCGTTATTTCCAACACCTGCTCAAACAACGCGACGCACCAGTTCCACCTTATGAATGCTTTAGAATTAACGGGTCGAGCCAGAACGCATATTATACAAATAGAAAATCCAAGATTCGCCGTTCATCCTGAAGTGGTTGAACCATTTTTTGCCATGGTTCAAGCTGCTAAAAAAGCCGGAATTTTGATTACTCCATTTAGTTCTTTTCGCGACTTTAAAACCCAATTACGCATTTGGAATAAAAAATTTTCAGGTGAAAAGCCGTTGTATGATATGCACGGCTTTCCCAGAAATTACTCGGTTTTATCTGAATCGGAAATTATCGATGCGATTCTGAATTGGTCTGCCTTACCCGGAGCTAGTCGTCATCATTGGGGTACTGAAATTGATGTAATTGATGCTGGTGCGATTCCTCAAGATTATCAAGTTCAATTGTTACCTCAAGAAGTTGAACCAGGAGGGGTATTTTATCAGCTACATTGTTGGCTGAATGAAAATATGGAACGCTTTGGTTTTTTCCGTCCTTACCGTGAGTATCGCGGCGGAATGTACCCGGAACCGTGGCATTTGAGCTATGCTCGCGTTTCTATTCCAGCACTTGAATCTCTAAGTTTGGAATTATTAGAATGGACAATTCAAGCAAGTAATATAAAGGGTAAGCAATTAGTTTTAAAACGCTTGCCAGAAATTTATCAACATCACGTTTTGAACATTAATTTTTAAATGAGGCGGATCCTCTCAAATTCATTCCCAGGTTGCTCCTGGGAATGAGGTGGAATCTATAATATCGTTTCCGTCTCAATACCCATAGTTAGGACTGACGCCCAGAGGGGGAGACGGGGAGACGGGTCGAGATTTAATTAAGGGCTATTTGCCGGACATCATATAATAATTCGTTCCCAGGTTCAACCTGGAAACGATTGGTTAGAGGTTCTGCCTCGGCACTTATAATATTTCCACCGTTCCCCTAGATCCGTCAATTCGCACGCGCTGACCTTCTAGTAAGATACGAGTAGCATTGGATACATCCATTACTGCGGGAATGCCGTACTCGCGGGCGACGATCGCACCGTGAGATAAGCGCCCACCAACTTCTGCAATTAACCCACCGGCACGGGCTAACAGGGGTGCCCAACCGGAGTCGGTATAAGGGACGACAATAATAGCATCGCGGTCAATTGCGGGAAAGGTTTGCCAATTGTGCAGGATTTTGACTCTACCTTCTGCAATTCCTGGACTGGCGCCAATTCCTTGCAGTTGTTGGGTGGATGTGCGATCGCTTACATTCGAGGGCGGTGGCGGTTCGTTGCCGTAAAATACAAAGGGTACGGTTGTGAGTTGCCTATCTTGTTCTAGTTGCGATCGCCTAGCTCTAATCAACCCAGGTAAGCGTTCAATTAAAGCGCGATCGTTCGCTTCTACAATCCGGCGAATTTCAGAGAATTCCAAGAAGAAAATATCCCCTGGTTCCGATAGCAATCCCGACTGTAACCAAAGTTTTTCTATTGCTACAAAAGACCATCGCAATTCTGCCAACAATTGGCTGTAAATGCTCGTAACTCTTCCTTTAAGATTGAGGCGTTTTTGGATAGATTTAGCTTTACTACTTTGGCGTGCGGGGGGTGGAGAAATTGGTGGAGGATTGAAAATAAATTGCGCGAACAATTCTCGAACTGGACTCGGATCTTCTTTCCAAGTAGGAACGGCAATATCTGTTCCGACTTCGCTGAGATAACCATACCGTTCCATAAATCGGTCAAATTGCTCTAAAACTGACTTCCCCTCTGGAGTTTCATCTAACACCAATAAAACATTACTTGAGAGCATTTGAGATTCCCCTCTACTCCCCTGATCCAAATTGGGTAGTATATTCCCGACAGTTGCGGCGAGTTCTTGCAGTTCTCGCAATGCTGCTAATTCCGGCATTTCTTTGGCATCGAGTTCGTTATCATTTACCTTTAAAATTCCTTGCCGCAGTGCTAAACTTAGGGGCGACAAAATGCTATAATAAGTTGTTTTTTTGAGGAATTCTAAAATTAAATCAATTCGCTCTAGCAGCGAGTTGGCATTATTAGCAACGGATGGGGATTTCAACTCGGCTAAACCGGGAGCAAAGTACTTTTTATAATCCTGCTGGAAGTCTTTTGGCAAACTTATTTCCCGTTGCAGGAGGCGGAGTAATCCAGGTAGGTTTTGCAATGTAGAAAGCAGGGGAGGTTTGCTAAATTTAGCCCCTCTAGTCAAAAACTCCAAACTTTCCGGCGGTAGTCCCATACGGCGGAAGATTTGCCCCAATAACGAGGCATTAAAATAGGCGCGGGAATAGTGCAGCGTCGCGGTTTCATTAAAATCTAAACCCCGCGCGCGCTTACCCAAAACTAAGGTAAAAAGTTCTCCCCAAACGCCACAAGTTAGCGGACGATTTATCGACCAAGTGAGGGGACGAATTAATCCTGGAATGACTTCTGCGGCGATTTTTCGCGTCCAAATAGGCGATAAATTAGTAATAGGACGCGATTGTAACAACCAAAGCGTTTGACCATCGTAACTCCATTCAATATCTTGGGGAATGCCGTGATAGCGCGCTTCTAAGTGGCGTGCTAAGTAAGCGACTTGCCGAATTAGTCCTAGCGGGATTTCCCCTTCTCCTTCGATTTGTAAATTGAGATTATCGGGTAATACCCAACTGGAAGAAACGATATCGGCATCGCTAACAACTACGCGATAATTTTCTGGTGTTACTTGTCCGGAAACTACAATAGAAGCAGATCCGGGTAATGCTTCAATAACGACAGCATCGCCATATTGGATAATTGGATCGCGACTAAAAGCAACGCCGGAAAAAGCGCCTTGGACTTGTGCTTGAATCAGTACCGCCATTGCTGCTTCGGGGACATTGAGTTGTTGGCGATATTCAACAGCAGCGGGTGCATTATAAGAAGTTTGACATTGATTAATTGCCTGTTGCAATGCTGCTTTGCTAGTCACGTTTAAGATAGTTTGATATTGTCCAGCAGCAGAAGCTTGTTGCGAGTCTTCTCCAATTGCTGAAGAACGAACTACTAGGGGTGCTTGTGGGGAAAGTTGAAGGGATTCTATCAAAGGTTGGGGGTCATCTCCTGGGGGTAATACCCATCCGGGGGGGACGGGATAACCCCAACGTTTGAGTTGGGATAAAGTAGCAGCTTTTTGTCCGACTTTAACAGCATCTAAGGGTTGTTGTAGGGAAATCATGGCTTTATCGCCTCGAAAAAAGCGAAATACTGCTTGGGAATTGGGTTGACTTTCTGCGGTGGGAAGATCGAGATCGTCGGGGATTTTTTGGTAGATCCAACCTAGTAGAATACTGAGAGCGAGCGCAACTACAATGCGCTCGACTTCCCTGGGATACAGCATTGCCAAAATTAGGGGACATAAAATTAAAATCCACAGGCGTCCCGACTGGCGATCGCGTACAATTGTAAAACCAATTCCCCCAATCAAAAATACCAACAACGCCACCTTCCAATCGTGAACAATATAACCCCAAACAACGTTAGTCGTTCCCGCACCTTTTCCCATCCAATATCGCCCCATTACCAAGGCAATTAAAGCAATTAATTCCCAAGTTGGGTTGTTAGGAAAAAAAAACCGCGCCAGCAATACCGCTGCAATTCCTTTAAACGCCTCCGACAAGACAGCGAGGATACCAGCAAGGGTTCCCCCGTGGTAGAAAGCTGCTTGAACGCCAATATTACCCGTACCAATTCTGGCGAGATTGCGCCTTGTCAGTGCAAAGGTAATCCACGCAATTAAAGGTAGTCCCCCCAGTAGAGGACAGACGATGAATATAATTAGCGTTCCCCAAACTTGCATCATAATTTATTAGTTGTCGGGTGTGTCAGGCGCAGACAATGAGTCAATTTTGACCAGAGTTAATCGTTTTGCGCCTTTAGCACGATTCCCAGGCGGAGGGTTGTCGGGTGTGTCAGGCGCAGACAATGAGTCACTTTTGACCAGAGTTAATCGGTTTGCGGCGATTCACCATTCGCTGGCGGGGGGCGGGTTTATATAAACTTATATCGGTTGGTAAAACCCGCCCCTGCACAACTGACTACAGGACTTACGCAAGACAAACCTATCACCTTAGTTTCTTTGCGTCAGTCCTGACTATTCTGAAGATGACTCTAACTGGTCATTATTGGGTGGAACGACATCGGGAAGACTTCGCCCCAACAAGTAAAGCCACGCCAACCCTGCCAATCCCAGTATAATTCCCACTATACTGACAACTTGCGCGATGCGTAGCGGTCCCAACATTAAGCTATCGGTTCGCAATCCTTCAATCCACAATCTCCCGCTGCTGTAACAGATCAGGTAAACCAATATCAGCGTACCCGTCTTTATGCGCTTCGAGGAAAGCGAACGGAAGAATAAAGTCAGCAATATGCCGAACACGATGAAATTCCAGATAGACTCATACAGGAAAGTGGGATGAAAGTAGGCAAAATCTGGATACTCGCGCGGACGGTATTCGGGTGCAATATAGAGTTTCCAGGGTAAATCTGTCGGACGTCCAAACGCTTCTGAATTGAAGAAATTACCCCAGCGTCCAATTGCCTGCCCTAAAATTAGCGAGGGTGCGACTAAATCCGTTAGTTTCCAGAAAGGCACTTGTTTAATTCGTGCAAAGATTAAAGCGGCTATTAAACCACCCAAAATAGCGCCGTGAATTGCAATACCACCTTTCCAAATTGCGAAAACTTCACCGGGGTTTTGGGCATATTCTTGCCATTGAAACAGTACATAGTAAATTCTGGCACAAGGAATTGCCCCAACTAAAAGCCAGATTGCCAAATCGCTTAATAGATCTGGATTGATGTTACGACGCTTGGCTAAGTAACCGCTAAGACTGACTCCGATTAATACCGCTGATGCAATTAAGAAACCGTACCACCGAATCGTGAGCGGTCCCAATTTGACCAGAATCGGCCCTGGAGAAGTAAATTGAAAGGCTAAGGGCAACAGCGGAATACTTTGCCCAAAAGAGATAATGTTCATGGGTTTGAGTAAGGAACAACAAGCACAAAAAAAAACCGTTCCAGCACCCCTTGAGTAACTACAGGATTAGATTGTAAATGGCTTTGGGTTTACCAACCCTATTTCTTGTCCAAACAGATATTGTAGATGTCTGGCAGATTTAGCAATGGGGTTTGGTAAAGATATTAAGTATTAAATTATACAAATGTAAGCGCCTGATGTTGCCAAGTGCTAATTGCTAATTGCTAATTGCTCATCGCGAGATGTGAAGAGCGCAACAATAATATTCTTCGATTAGGCATTAGCGATTAGCCATGAGCCAATTTTTGGATTAAATAATCGGCAATGCGACAAGCTGCCCCTGGTTTTCCCATGCGACGAATACCATTTTCAGCTATTTGTTGCAGTCGGTCTGGATCGCGCAATAAAGTTTGAATAATATTGGCAACTTGGTGAGGTTGTTCGACTAAAATTAAAGATGGCCCTAATAAACGACTTTGTGCTTCGGCGAAAGCTTTTGTAAACTGGGGACCATTACCTGGAATGGCGATCGCAGGTTTCCCCAATCCGATAAACTGTTCGGTAGCAGTTCCCGCCATTGCGATCGCTATATCCCCCCGGTGCAAGCAATCGTTATAAGCGTGCTGGGTTAAGATTACTGTCGCTTTATCCTGGGTAAATACCAACGCCTCCCCATCTGGGATTTTCCACCGAGAGGCGGTATCCGTAGATTGTGCGACAAAACCTTGGGAAACCAAGCTTTGTCGCAAAAAATCGAGGTTTAACGTGGGTGCGATCGCTGCCAAAAACAGCACCTGTCGCCTCCCGAAGGCTTCTATAATCCCAGATACTGCTTGCAAGATCTTTTGCCAATTTTGATAAGCTTCTGGCGTTCTAGAACCGGGTAAAAGCGTTATCGTTAGTAAGCGGTCTTTCTCTAATTTTTCCAATTCTGGGTAAAAAATTGGTTTGGGAATCGATGGTTCCAAATCATCCATCATCGGATTTCCCATGTCAAATGCTGGAATTAACCATTGCTGCAAAGTTTTGGTGGTTAGCGGATCTCTGGGGAAAACTGCTTTACAGCGGGGATGGCTCATCAGCCAACGTTCCCAAGGGTAGTATACCGAACCGAACCATTTTTTTAACCAATCGTCGAACCGAGATTGACGGGGTAGCCACCCCGATTCATTCCGCAGATAATATTCTGATTGAGCCGTACCGACAAAGGCATAATTAGCACCGCTCAAATTCGCCAACAATAGGGGGACAATATCTCCAACTGCTAACACAACTCCGCCTTGTTTTGCCCAATTTCGCACAGTTTTAAACTGCTCTAGGAGGAGTTGGAGTAACCCGCCTTGCAGATCTCGTGCTAGTTGGCGTCCATCCATGTAAATAAAGCCGCCCGAGGGCATTTTCTTCACTGTCCCAATAATAGGAATACCCTGAGCTTGATAAGCTTGTCCTTCACCTACGATAGGCAAAGCTGCTACTTGGGGTGCATTGGGATGGCGCAAAAGTTGCTGCAAAATGCGGAGTGCGATTGCATCCTCCCCGTGACCGTTACTGACACAAAGTAATTTCATAATTGCTAATTGCTAATTGCTAATTGGTAATTGGTAATGGGGGATTTTGGATTGAATTTAATCTGAAATTTGCTATCTGCAATTACCAATTACCCATTCCCAATTACCGCGCATTAATCTTTTTTCGGTGCGGGAGGGGGAGGCGTTTTTTTATTCCCAGCAGCGGGTGACTCATCTGGTTGCAGCGAGGAGCGTCCGTTACGGATGACTTTAAGCATATCGTTTAACTGCTGCTCTAAGTTATTGAGGACGCGCGCGGCGTAGTCGTCCGCACCATCAACAATCGCGTCTGCTTCAGCTATTGCTTTGGCGCGCATTTCCTCCAGTTCTTGCTGCGCTTCCCGGTGCATCCGTTCGATTTCAGCCAAAGCTTGTTCTTGTGCTGCTTCGCACTCTTGCTGCACCATTTGCCAGAGTTGTTGGGCTTCTATTTTCGCTTGTCTGACAATGCCAGTTTCGTCTAAAAGCTGCGCGGCGCGTTGCTCAGCTGCCTCAACAATTTGTTGAGCATAGTTTTCCGCCTCTTGGAGTATTTCATCTTTTTGGCGGACAATTGCTTCTGCTTCTTCAAAAGCGGGTGGTAGATTTAGCCGCACCACATCTAGCTGTTCTAGTAACTGTTCTTCATCAACTAAAGTACGCCGCGTCAGCGGGATGCGCGGACTGTCGAGGATTGCTTCCTCTAGGCGATTGAGTTCTCGTTGAATATCTACGCCTGCTGTTCCACGCTGGGACTGATCTGGGTTATTGGATTGGTCGCCGTCGGGGCCGAGTCGGGCTGAGTTTTGCCGTAACATTTTTTGTAAATATCTATAGCAACGTGCTTGGGAACAAGATGATCGACGGAACCGCCAAATCTAGCTATTTCTTTTACCACGCTACTGCTTAAAAAGCCGAGTTCGGTAGAAGTCGCCAGAAAAACCGTCTCGATCTCAGGCGCGAGGGTTTTGTTGGTGTGAGCCATTTGTAGCTCTTTTTCAAAGTCCGAAACTACCCTTAGTCCCCTGATGATGACTTTGGCTTGACGCAGTTTAGCATAGTTCACCGTCAGACCATCAAAGCTATCCACTTCTATATTGGACAAATGTTGCGTCGCTACGCGAATCTGATCTAAGCGCGAGGCGACGGTAAAAAATGGCGTTTTACCGGGATTCCGCAGCACTGCTACAATCATTCGCTCAAAGAGCTGGCATCCTCGCTCCATCACGTCGAGGTGTCCCAGGGTAATCGGATCGAAGCTGCCAGGATAGATTGCGATCACAACTTTTGGCTGTCTGAGTTACTGACGCGATTATACCGGAGCTTACCCCATTCTGTGGGTGTTCTGTTCCTAAGCTACTCTAAATAGCACACACCCCGCCCCTAACTCCCGCTATGCGTCAACTTCAATCCCAACAAAAAGCGCGATTTTTTCAACAGTTGGCAAGTTTGCTAGATTCTGGTTTATCGCTACAGCAGAGTTTGAGTTTAGCAGGGAGAGATTTAACTTCTGGGTTTCAAAATTATCTGCAACGGGCTACTGTAGCAGTTGGCAGGGGTCAAAGTTTAGCAGCGGCGATTTCCCAACCTCCAGTTTATTTTGACGGTTGGACGCTGGGTTTGCTAGAAGCGGCAGAATACAGCGGTGCCTTGTCAGTTGCTTGTAGGAGACTAGCGATCGCATCGGAGCGCCAACACCGGCGCGATCGCCTCTATAATTCAGTTAAGCTAGCTACAATTGCGATTATCTGGAGTTTATTTTTACTAATAACAGCGATCGTTGCCGGAAATGCTAGCGTTTTATCCCAATCCGGTTTCTGGTTACTCGCGATTGGATTGTTGGTTTTACTAATCGTTGCTAGTAATTTCTTTGGTTCTCATCTCCCCATCCAAAGTTTACAAGGCGTGCCGATTTTGGCAAAGATATTGCAAGCGCGTTCGATGCTGTATTTTGCCGAGTTAGAATTACCCTTAAGTTGCGGCGTTTCTTTGGGAACTGCACTAGAGTTGTGGCAAAAGCATATTCCCGATCCGGTGATGGCTGGTAAAATTGCGATCGCATCCCAACGAGTGTTAGCCGGACAGTCTCTGAGTAAAAGTTTACAAGGTCGCTTACCACCCATTGCACTTGGGATGCTTCGCACCGGAGAAGAAACGGGAAATCTAGACGCCGCACTGGAAAAAATAGCTAAATACTATGAAGGTGAATTAGAAAGACTCTTGCTCCAATTAAAGAGCATTCTGATTCCCCTCAGTATTATCGCTATCGGTGCTTTAGTCGCGTTAGTTGGAATCTGGGGCATTACTTCGCTGATTAATTCATTGCCTGGTTAATTTTCTATGTTTTGGAAATCGCGAACGCATTTGTCGGTAAAGGTGAGTTCAGGTTGGTATCTTGCTTGGGGATGTACTCAGGATATATCTGATATTATTTGGCGCGATGATCGGGTGGCGATCTCTCGCATTCAACCCGCTTTTAGTCCTACCGGGCGGTTTGTTGTCGCGGGGGATATTTGGTTAAGTAATCAGGCGGAATTAATTGGGGGTTTTGATTTTAATATGAGGGACGGGCATGATGCCCATCCCACAAGAGATTTTGGTTTACTAAAGGACGGGCATGATGCCCATCCCACAAGAGATTTTGGTTTAGAGATTGTGGCTTGTTTGTGGGAAAAAAAGGGGATTGAATCTTTAAATTTTTTGGAGGGGATGTTTGCTTTTGCGGTTTGGGATCGGGAGCGGGAGGAGTTGTGGTTGGGACGCGATCGTGTTGGGTATCGCACTTTATATTATACCACTTATGGAGCGATTTGTTGTGTTGCTCCCCAGTTGAGAAGTTTGGCTCCTTTTCGCTCGAATGAATTAGATTTGGTGGCGTTGCGGGATTATCTTTGTTGTGGGTTTGTACCGGGTGAGCAAACTCTTTGGCGAGATGTGCGCGAGTTGCGTCCGGGTACTGTTTTGTGTTTATCAAATGATATGAATGAACCGCAGAGACGCAGAGAAAGCAGAGAGGTTTATTGGCAAGTCCGAGAGGAGATTGGAGAGAGGGAGAGGTGTTTGGAGTGGTATGGGGGGAGGGTGCGATCGCTTTTGGAAGAAGTAGTAGGAGAATGTTTGCCTCACGGTGAACCTGTGGGGGCTTTTTTGTCGGGGGGAATTGATTCGAGTTCTATTGTTGCAATGGCTGCGAAGTTGCACGATTGTCCTGTACATACTTATTCGATTCATTGTGGTTTGGAGTATCCGCATGAGTTGGAGTTTGCTAATTTGGTGGCTAATCATTGTGGTACTGAGCATCATATTTTGGAGTTAAATTCAGATACTATTTGGGAAGGGTTACCGTCAGCTATGGGTTATTTGGATGACCCGATTGGGGAGGGGTTGACGGTTCCCAATTTGTTGTTGGGACGGGCAGCTAAAGCATCGGTGAATACCATATTAAATGGTGAAGGGGGCGATCCTTGTTTTGCGGGGCCGAAAAATAAACCGATGTTATTAAATACTTTGTATGCATCGGTTGTTGAGCGGGATAAAACAGATGAGTTGGCTGCTTATCTCACTTCTTTTAAGAAGTTATATCTGGATTTGCCGCAAGTTTTGAAACCGGAGGTTTGGGCAGCGGTTAAAGATGAACCTTCGGTGTTTTATAATCTGTTAAATTCTCAGGGTAGTTATCTAAATCGGCTGATGTTACTCAATATTCAATATAAGGGTGCAGACTATATTTTAACTAAAGTGAATAATTTGACTCAAGGGGCGGGATTAAAGGGACTTTCGCCGTTATTTGACCGCCGCGTTGTAGAATTAAGTTTGCAAATACCGCCGGAATATAAGTTATTTGGTGCAGAGGAAAAGGCGGTTTTAAAACAAGCGGTGGCGGATTTATTACCAGAGGCGATCGTCAAGCGTCCTAAGAGTGGCATGGTAATGCCGATGCAGCAATGGTTTCGCAAAGATTGGAATCGGAAAGCGAGGAGTTTGTTGTTGGGGAAAAATGCGGCGATCGCACCGTATTTGAATCAATCTATCATTCGAGATTGGTTAAATTATCGCGGCGACGCTTGGGGACGTTATGGATATAAACTGTGGCTATTGGTGAGTTTGGAAATTTGGCTACAAGTAAATAGTAATCGCTGATTTCCTCATTTATAACACCTCTCTTCTCTTCCTCTGCGTCCTCTGCGTCTCTGCGGTTTAATCATTCATAAACAGCCAGAAACAATATGACTAATCAACCAAAACTCTCAACCACATATATAGAATCTGCCCCGCTATCGATCAAAATTAAGCTATCGCTGCTATCAGGTGCTTGACTTTTAGCAATTCCTTGATTTGCTACTCGCATAATTCTTTGTGGGCTAAAGGATTCTAATTCTACAAAGTTACCCGCGTCTAACCATTTGAGTTCTTCGCTTGTCAAATCTCGCCTGACTTCCTCTGGTAATTGTTTCGCTGCTTGTGCAGATTCGGTGGAATTTCTTATAAAAACACTCTCACTGGAAAATACCTGGCGGGGAAGCAATCCCAAGTCATAAATTACTGCATTACTGTGGAAAAACCAATCGGCGCTAGTGCGGAGATTGCGAACTAAGGAAACTCCGCTAGGACTAGCATCGTGTAAGGCATATACTTTTAAATCCAGATTGCGGCGTAGCATATCTAAGACTGTACTAAAAATACTTTCCGGATATCCGGTGATGCTTAACACCGCGCAACTATTTTCAAAGTGGAAGTTATTGGCTATTAGCATTTGAGCAATAGCTGCTTTATCGCAAACAACCACTCGGTCGAAACTATAAGCGCTAATCTCCGTACTAATTGAATTAGCTGTATTTTCTTCCCGTGGCAAAGACAACATTTTTTCAATTATATTAATTCCTTTCCAGCGATTTATCCAGCCATCAAACTGGCTTTGGGAAATAAAAAATGATTGCCCGATATCGTTGATGCGATTCAACTGGCGATACCCTAAATAAATAGATATCATCCCCGAAAGCACGCTAAATACAAACCAGAAAAATGAGTTAAATGACAGACTGATTATAATTCCTGCAATTATAATAATAACCCCCAATAATTGGAGAATTCGCGCAGTTTTCCGGCGAAATTTGGGGTTAGCTTTCTTGTTGTTAGTTGCAGTAAAAACGACACTAATAGCAATAATTGCCAGGAATGGTAATAATCCAAAACCTTGGGCTATAATAACGGCAATAATTATAAAAAATATGCTAATAAAGCCACATCCTATGAATCCTACTGGATTAAATACTCTTGCGTTTAAGCGTCGGTCTAAAAGATAAAATAGCTGTTTGGGAGTAAAGTACAGCCTGTTATCATCAGAGATATCGTTAATCGCCTTGGCAAAAAACGGATCGGTGAACTTAAATTTAGTATCTGTTACAGCAGAAGGTTCAAAAGCAAATGGGTGATTGCAGTTTTTACAACGTCCTTGGTTATTGGTGCGATCGCGTAAATTATTATCTGTCCCGCACCTGACGCATTTCATACCCATAATTCACCTCTAAAATACTTGATTCTCCAATAATATGCTGTAATCTTCTCGCCGACGAATCAATCTATGCTTGCCATTTTCTAACAATACCTCAGCAGGGCGAGGACGATGCAAGAAATGGGAAGACATTGCATATCCATATGCCCCCACATCTAAGATTGCAATCATATCCCCGATTTGTAAACTGGGAAGTTGGCAATTTCGCCCCAGATAATCTCTCGAATAAGTTGTATTCCCGCATACATCAGTAGGATGCAATGACCTCTCCCCCAACCCCTCTCCTGCGAGGAGAGGGGAGTAATTCTCCCCCCTTCCCTCGCAGGGAAGGGGGGTGAGGAGAGGGGAGTAATTCTCCCCCCTTCCCTCGCAGGGAAGGGGGGTAGGGGGGGTTAGGTTTTTCCAAGCAACAATTTCTCGATAACCTCCATGTACGGATGGTACTGATAAATTAGCCACAGTAGTATCGACGCCGACGATTTGTTTTTCTCCCTGCCATTTCACAGAAACCACTTGGCAAAGTAAGGTGGCGCATCCGGCGATCGCTGCCCTTCCCGGTTCTATAATTAATTCAATTTCTTTCCCTATCTTCAGCAGTTGTTGCGTCAACTCCTCCCCAAATTCTTCCCAGTTAAACCCTGGAATTTCCTTATTATAAGGATAGCCAAACCCACCGCCAAAATCTAGATATTCCCAATCAGGTAATAATTTCCCCGTCGCCAGGACGGTTTCGATTACTGAGGTAAATGCTTCTGTCGCATTAGTACCTGTTCCGCGATAAAAATGCAATCCGCTAAGTTTTATTTTGGCTGAATTAGCAATCGCGATCGCATCTTCAAATTCATCTGGATGCACGCCGATGCGACTTTCTCCGGTAATTTCAGGTAAATTTAATCTCAATCCCAATTTAGGGGCGGCAATCGATGTTTTTAATTCTTGATAAATCTCGCAACATAAACTCAACTGGGATAAACTATCTAAGTTTAAAGTTCTGACGCCACCAGTTAGTAACAAGCGCATTTCCGCTGCATTTAAGTTGCTACCGCTGTAGACAATTTCATCGGGGGAATATCCCGCTTTTAATCCTAAATAAATGTCGCCGGGGGTGTTGGCGTGAAGTTTCCACCCACAAGCATGGAAAATCTGCATCAAGGCAATGTTGCCATTGGTGACGCTGGCGAAGTGAAATTGGGTGCGGGGATAGGGAATAGACTGGGTAATTAGATCTATGGTTTGATGTAAGCGATCGCTTTCATAAACATACAGGGGCGATCCATATTTTTCCAGCAATTCCTCAGCTATTTCTAAGCTAATTACTTCTCCCCTCATAAAAACCTCCTAGCATATTTCCACACCTGGGGTGGCAACCAAAAAGGATGATCTAAAGATTGCCCATTTGCTTTTTCTTTTAATACCGATCTCCGCCATGCTTGCCACATAATCAACATCCACATGACGTTGCCAATGTAGCGAGTTTGTAAACCTTCTCCCAGCTTACCTGTCATTATATTTGCAGCGAGGTGAGGTTGCCAGCGTCCTTCGTCGCGCAATACATCCGGATTCAACCATTGACCAATTTCTGACCATAATTGATTAAAATACCAAATCTTTAAGGGAACTCCCATACCGCGTTTTTCGCGCCAGACAATTTCGGGCGGTAACCAAGATTCGACGGCGCGTTTTAAGATATATTTTTCACAAGCGCCTTGCAAGCAAAGTTCTCCAGACAGTTGAAAAGTCCATTCGGTGAGGGGTAAGTCACAAAACGGCGATCGCACCCAAAGTCCGCAAGCAAAAGATAAATTGGTCGCCCTTGGTTGGATATTTTGTGCGCCTTTTAACATTAAAGTAGCGCGACGCAATCTCTGGAAGAA
This sequence comes from Microseira sp. BLCC-F43, assembly GCF_041929235.1. Taxonomy (NCBI): domain Bacteria; kingdom Bacillati; phylum Cyanobacteriota; class Cyanophyceae; order Aerosakkonematales; family Aerosakkonemataceae; genus Microseira; species Microseira sp. BLCC-F43. The sequence goes on along the minus strand of NZ_JBHFNP010000137.1, from coordinate 15,629 downwards.
ACTCGGACAAAAAGATGGATCTAAAGCGTCTTCTAACCAAGATTGGGGGTTGAAAGTCTGGACTTCTTTATAAATGCGATCGCTGAAAATTTGCGCTTCATACCCGTAAAGTCTCCCAAAGGTTTGCAGGTATTGTTGGTTAAAGTCTTCTATCCCTCTAACCCCATTGTAAATTCCAGCAGCAATTAACGGTTTGTTCGTCCATCCCGCAAATAATTGATCGCCATTTTCACCGTTAAAAATTACCGATGTTTCTTGACTCGCAGCTTGATTTAACAGGTATAATGGAGTAGTAACCCCATCGCCAAACGGGATATCTAATGCTTGGGCAGTAGATGCGATACCGCGCTTCAATTCCTTCGGTGTCGCCGCCACTTTCACTAAGGGAATATCTAAATATCGACCAACTATTTCGGCATAAGGCAATTCCGAATAACCATCGTTGCCAAAATCTAAAGCATAGGCACGGACTTTAATCCCAGCTTGCACCAACAAAGCAGCAACAACTGAAGAATCAATCCCGCCAGAAAGCAACACCCCCACAGGTTCATCCGGCAAGTCGGAAATTTGTCGATAAATAGCATCTTTGAGCAAAATTTGCAGTTGGGAAACCGCTATATTTTCATCTTGAATTAATTCGGGTGCTTCTCGCCATTCTTGTAACCGTCGCCTGGTATATTTTAACGGGTTTCCCTGGAAAATTAATTCCGTTCCTGGGGGGATGGCGAAAATATTTTCAACCGGAGATAGGGGAGTTGGGACGTAGGAAAAACAGGAATAACCGTATAAAGCGGGGATGCTAACTTGGGGAGATTTAACAATCGGCAAGAGTTGCTGGAATTGGGAAGAAAACCAGATTGCTTGTTCTACCTGCGTCCAATATAAAGTCACGCGCCCAAAAGGATCTCTGCCTAAAATTAAGCGATCGCCTTCTACTTTAACCCAAGCATCTGGGCAATCGGAAAACCCACCCGCTGAAATAGCCGCAATTATTCCATTTTCACATAGCTTTTCTGGGGTTGCGTCTTTCGGGTTAACTTCCCAAACGCAACTGCCATCTTTTTGGTAACCCCAATAACCGATAAAATGACGGGGTTTCATTTAACATCAAACCTGCTAGTGCTAAGCGTGCGATTTCCCAACAACATCTGCACCTTCCAAGTGCCAGTCGCTGACCCAGAGTTAAGCTGATGATAGCAATAAGTAGGCCAAACAGATTTATCAATTTGGCGCGTTTGATAGCGACTTTGATGGGCAATATTTCCCCTAGGATCGATCCAGTCGCAAGCAAGAGATAATTTTTCCCCTACTGGGGCATTTTGTAACGTGACGCGGTAGTAAACTCTGGGATTAGATTGACGGACGATTTGATTGGCGCTGCTGCCCCCATTTTGCGTTAGAGTAACTAAACTATTGGATGCAGAGACATTAGCGATCTCATTTTCCACCCGGTTTTGATTCTGCACGTACACAGCAGTGGTAGCGATCGCGCCCATCAATGCTACCACTATACCCCCCATAATCCACCGATTTCGCCGTTTCTGTTCTGCCAAAGCTTCTTGGCGACGCAACTGCACCATCGCATCTTCCAACAACTCCGGCGGCAGATTTAATTCTTGTAAAATTTGCTTGACTTGTTCCGCGTTATACTCTGCCTCCCGACGCTGAGATAATCGTTCCACTTCGGCAACAACTTGTGCCATTTGAGCTTCCGTCAGTCGGTCGTTCATAATAAGTAAGTTAAAGCAAAAAAGCTGCTACTCTTACACTCTAGCTTTGGTAATTGGTAATTGGTAATTGGATTCATTGGCAGCCTACTCTTGACAATTATCTATTACCCTCGTTCCCACGGCATAGCCTAGTAAGTAGGTGGAGGTAAATAAAGTGAAAATAGTTATGTAAGCATAGGAACCGATCCAATGCCCACCCCACAAGAATTTCAGATCTCTTGTGGGGTGGGCGTCGGTGTCCGCCCCCTGTTGAGTTTATTTATCCTCACCTACTTAACAGCATTACCACTGTTTTTGGATATCACTAGCAACTTGCGTTAATAGCGATCCCTCTTATGCCACATCATCATAAAAGCGATCGCCTAAATTCCCTACAAAAGTTGCTCTAATTCAGATGAGGGAGAATGTTGGACTTTCTCTACCCCAGTAACATCGAACACAATCCCGTTCGCGCCTGGTAACAACCACCGCAACACCTGAATATAACCATCCGCATCGTTGCGACGATAAAATCAAGCCACAACTAATCGCTGCATATTAGGCAATTGACGCACAATACACCAGGGATGAATGTTCAATTTGGGCTTTGATTTTGGTATCATATAATTATCCTTCCCACGTTTGTGGGATCTGGTAAGAATTGCCTCCGCTCTTTTCGTTTTTCAGGCTAGAAGGGCGCTCGCTTTCAATGTACATATTATTTCCGGTGCGTATGCACCAATGTCAATTCAAAACATGGGTTACGTTAGGTTGCGGATTCGAGAGTTAGCCGATCAAAAGGGTTGGACGCTCAAGGAAATTGCCGAGCGCTCAGGAGTAAATTACAACACAGTGAAAAGTTACGTTCAGCGCGATGCCTTGAACACGGTCGATCTCTCCGCTGTTTTCAAAATAGCCAGTGCTTTTGAAGTAACGCTCGAAGATTTGGTGGAAGTTTTGCAAGATTAGGGATGCAATATTATATCAACGCGGGGTGCATCGATATCGTATATTTTCCTGGGTGTAGGGGCGGGTTTTACCAATAATCTTTGCTAGCAACAGATAATATCAAATCCGGTGGCATCGGAACGAGCGGCATTTCTTGGTAATTGGTAATTGCTAATTGCTAATTGCCCCTACAGGTCGTAATTCCGATGCAACCAGAAACGATATAACTAAAATAAAACCGCCTCGACCGACGCTGACGCAAAGAAACCGGGTTTCTCTCAAAAAGAGATCTACAAAGAAACTAAGGTGATGGGTCGCCCAAGCATAAGTCGAACTTAAGCAAACACCAAATTTTCTCTACAAAGAAACCAAGGTGATGACCTCCGAAGAGTATAAGTCCTAGCGCCTAACCAAAAGTCGAGCCATTCCACCCCCACATCGAACCTTTAGCATCGTTAAACTCGATGTAAATTCGATTTGTAGGCACGCCCAACGCTGAGTTAATTTTCTCACAAAAATCCTGACTCATCGACTTAGTTTGCGATGGACTCATACTGCCAACGCTTTTAACTTCAATGTAACAAACCGGATCGGTTGTTCCAGCAAAAGTCATCGCCACATCAGGTTCAAACGCCGTCATTACGTAAGCTTCCGGTTTACCTGTATGCTTTGCTAACGCGGAAGAAAGACTTTTGAGTAACTGCTGAACCGCAGATTTTTCCGGTGCAGAAACAGAAGATTGAACTTTGATTAAAGGCATGGCATGATTGCAGATTTGAGATTGATGGAATTTTAGATTTGAGATTTTATATTTCAGATTTATTGGATGGCAGATTCAGGGGATTTTAGATTGATGGGTTGCCGATTAAATTATTTCAAATCTTAAATCTACAATCTGCAATCTTAAATCTGAAATTACCCTTAGCCGCCGTAATTCCAGCCGGTGCTTTCTAGTAACAAAGCGTCGCCTTCCCGATGCACGCCAGCACCAATTACTTCGCCGACGTAAACGGTATGATCGCCTTGTTCTACTGCACCGACTACTTTACACTCTACGTAACCCAGAGAGTCTTTAATAATCGGACAGCCGGTTTCTTCTCCCAGATAAAATTCTACATCCTCAAACTTATCGCCGCTGCGGCGTTGCGGCTTGAAAAATTTCTGGGCTAAATCTTTTTGTCCCGCTTCTAGAACGGTGAGGGCAAACACGCCACTGGCTTTAATCATGGCGTGGGATTTAGAATCTTGCTTAACGCAATTTACCACCAACGGTGGCGTAAAAGAAGCCTGCATTACCCAACTGGCGGTGAAACCGTTAACTTCTTCCCCATCTTTGACGCCGCAGACATAAAGTCCGTGGGGAATTTTCCGCAGGATAGTCTTTTTCGCTTGTTCGTCTAACACGGGTTTATCCCCTGATTTGTTTTCTACATCGCTAAGTTTATCAATCCTCACGGCTGGTTGATACAACGGCAACGCTTATTGGGGCAAAAACTCATCATCCATCACCGCTATCAACTCATAAGGACACTCGGTAGGAAATGTCTCTAATGGTAACCCAGTTTCAGCTTTGGCTTGCTTGACCGCTTCTGTGTAAGATTCTGTCAAGATACTTTCGAGATAGGGTCCTGACTTCGCAGTTTTTCTGCGGTGGTTTCTACCCATTTCAGGTAATCTGTCTCGTATAGAGTTTGGCGATCGCTTTTTAGGGAAGGCATAGCAGTTTCCACAGACCCGATATATTCAACGATCCTGATTGCTCTTTCGCCGAAATAGATGACTGTGTTCTGGATGATACAGGCGAGATCGCGCGTTCTCGACTTTCCCCAATGCTGGACTGATAACATAAAGCGTTGTGCGAATCAACTTTTCTTCTCGCGTCACCGCTGCCATCTGATGCAAGGGAACCAGTACAATTCTCTCATCAGGCCAACCCAAGCGATAACAAATCGCCACGGGCGTATCTGCGGGATAATGTTGCTTTAGCTGATTTTGGGCGGCTTCCACGTGACGCGCACTCAGGTAAAGGCACAAACTCGCCTGATGCGCTGCTAGAGAGGATAATTCTTCCTTTTCCGGGACTTGCGTGCGACCGCTAATGCGAGTGAGGATAATTGTCTGCACCAATCCCGGTACGGTTAGTTCGACGCCAAGTTTAGCTGCTGCTGCTTGAAAGGCGCTAATTCCCGGTATGACTTCAAAGGGAATTTCTGCTTGTGCTAAAGCAGCGATTTGTTCGCCGATAGCGCTGTACAGACTCGGATCTCCGGAATGGAGGCGGACGACAGATTTGCCTTGGCGCACTCTTTCCACCACGATCGGCAAAATCTCTTCCAGGGTTTGATTCGCCGTGGGGATAATCTCCGCATCCTCGCGCACCCCCTGCAATATCTGTTCTGGTACGAGGGAGTCGGCGAATAAGATCGCATCCGCCTGGGCGAGAATTTTCTGCGCCTTCACCGTCAACAATTCCGGATCGCCCGGTCCCGCCCCCACGATGTATACTGCCGGTGCGAGAGTAGGTAAGGCTTTGACGTCTCCCAACAGGGATGTAGCGTTAGACATAAATCTAAAAAACTGAACTAATTTCCTAAATCCTTCCGGATCTTACCGACTATCCCAGTAATAAGGAATGGTAGATGCACCCTGGTCAAGCCCTAGAGGATTATATCTTCTGGGGCTTTTTCTTATAGCACGCGTCAGCTCCTCTGTAAAGTCTCCTTCTCTTAGCATTGCCCCACACCCAACAGCAACAACCTTGAGAAAGAAATGATGCCGCTAATGGGGATTGAGCCATTGTCAGGGAAAATTTATGAAAAAATATTGCAGCTTCTTGATTTAGTTGCTAAGGTATGACTGTAGATTTGCTTCCGGTCAATTTTGTATCAGGGAGATTTGTCACTTATGCTTTGTTTCAATCTTGTCCCTTCACAATTGACGGATTCTAGAATTTCTTGAATGCTGGTATAACTGCGCGTAAACGACCTATCACCTTTGTTTCTGCGTAAATCTTCAGTTCCCTTTCCCGACTATTTTTCCGAGAAACCCGGTTTCTTTGCCTGATGACTCGCCAATGCTTGCGTAGTGCCAGCTTAAATCAACAAGACTTACCCAAAGAAACCGGGTTTCTTGCTGCGATCTCTAATTCCCTTTCCCGAATATTTTTCAGAGAAACCCGGTTTCTAGGCTAGTCGCGTTCACCGTACAAGAAGTTTCCCAGATTTATCTACAGCAAAGAGAGTTCAGCACACAATTTCTGAGAAATGTCTTGTTTGTACAAGTTTAGTTTCATTTGATACCAAAATCGCGCATCACCGTTTGTCTCGCAGCGTGTCGAGAATTCTGCCTGCGAGAAATCTTTCAACTCGGCATCAAAAGTGCGGCGCGATGATACCTCAAATTTGGAGGGTTTAAGTTATGAACGTTCAAGGAAAAACGGCTCTAGTTACTGGAGCTTCCCGTGGAATTGGGCGAGCGATCGCACTAGAATTAGCCCAACAAGGGGTAAAACGCCTGCTGTTAGTAGCACGGGATGCAACCCGATTAGCTGAAGTGGCGACCGAAATCGAGGCGCTGGGGGCGGAAGTTGCGATCCTGCCATTGGATTTGACGCAATTAATCGAGGTGAATATTGCGATCGCACAAGCATGGCGAGATTACGGTCCGATTCATCTTCTGATCAATTGTGCGGGCGTTGCACATCAAGCACCTTTCTTGAAATCTCGACTGCCAAACGTGCAGCAAGAAATCGCCATTAATTTAATGGGAATGTACGCCATGACTCGTTTGGTAGCGCGACGCATGGCAACGCAAGGCGAAGGCACAATTGTTAACGTTTCCAGCTTGATGGGCAAGGTAGCAGCACCGACAATGGCTACCTATTCAGCCACTAAGTTTGCCATTTTGGGATTTACCCAAGCATTGCGCGGCGAACTTGCTCAACACAATATCCGAGTCATTGCTTTGCTGCCATCTTTAACCGATACCGACATGGTGCGAGACTTGCAGTGGTTCCGCTTCGTTGTACCGACAACTCCCCAAAAAGTCGCCCAGGCGATGATTGCCGGATTAGAGAAGGAATCTTCTGAAATTCTAGTGGGATGGCAAAGTCACGTAGCCGTGTGGTGTAACCGCGTTGCGCCTTGGTTATTGGAGAAAGTTTTACTGATGGCTGCTCCACTTTCCCAGCATAAACCTAAGCGATACCGACGATTGGGTCAGGCATAGAGATATGGGGTGCGGGTGCGTATCCGCGCACCCCATATCTTTACAACTTGTCTGGATCGATCCCCAATTCTCGCAGTTTTGCTGCCAAAGCTGCTGCTTTAGCTACGGCTAATTCTTTCTGGCGACGTTCATCCTCTGCCTCGGTGAGTACCAACTGCCCATCAGGGGTAAAAAAGCGTAACTTGCTTTCACAGATACCTAAATAACTCAAGTTGCTAGTTATCTCTCTTGGAGCGGCTAATGGCTAATGGCTAATGGCTAGATTGGTAAAAATCCTATATTAGCAATTAGCAATTAGCAAGCTGGCAACGCCAAAGTTTATAACTAGCAACTTGCGTTAATATCTTCTGCTGTCTCTTCTAGGATATTTAAGTCTTTGACGGGGGACATGGCAATAACGGGTTAAGGGGCGTTGGTGTTATGAGCAGGACTTACGCAAACACCAAAGTTTCTATGAAAAATCGTCGGTTTGGCAACCAGAGATCTACGCAGAAACTTTGGTGATAAGATCGTCGTGCGTAAGTCCTGATGAGTTTAGCGCGGCGATTTATATCATAGGGGACGGCGAGCGCTGCAACTCAGGAAAAAGGGGCGATCGCATTGGATGCGATCGCCCAAAATTGCCATGAATTCCTCAGCCAGCTACTAATCCTCTCTTAAATGACTCATCGCTTTTTCTAGGGCTGATTTCATTTTTTTTAGTTCTTCCTTACTGCTAGCCTTCAGAGCTATTTCCTCACCTTTATCTGTGGTAACGATCAGCTTGTAAGCCGACTCATCACTTGCTGTCAGGAGAGCCACAATTCCCAGCAATACCAACTCCGGCAATATTAACGTCGTTTGCCCTAAAACCCAGGTAACTAGCAATAGTAGACCCCCTACAGGGATGATATCGATTGGGGGCGAATTTTTAGACTGAAAATCCTTCTCCTCCCTCCATTTCTCAATATGGCGAATGGGATAATCCGTCCCTTGATACTCCAGCACAGTCTTAGTAATCCGAATGCGCTCTTCTTTGTTTTCGTAAAGGGTTGTGTCTGGCGATGATATTGTCATAGTGGGTGCCTTCCAATTCTCTAGGCGTGCCCCACGGCCTTATTGCTTAGGGTAGGTCTCTTATAATTATCAGCTATTCTTAAATTTTGAGATATCCATCCTAAGAGTTAATTTTATCGCTTTTCGCCCCTCTCCTCCTAGGAGAGGGGCCAGGGGTGAGGTCAGATTCCCCAGTAGGGGAAGGTTTTACCAACCCTTAAAATATCTGGTAAAACCCACCCTTACTATCACCGATAATCAGACATATCAATTGCTTGTTCCAACGCGCCTTTTATCTGTTTGAGATCGTCACCATCTTTAGGTTCGAGGGTGATTACTTCCCCTTGATTCGTAGTGACGATTAACTTGTAGGTAGGCTCTACCTCGGTTGGGTTTAAAACCCAAAGTAAAACCAGTATCGCTCCCAGTACTATTAACGTCGGCAGATTGAAGTACAAAGCCGCTGCTGCCGCTAAACAAGCAAGAAGGATGAAACCAATCAAGGGTTGGTCATCAGCTTCTTTCTTGTCCACCCTGACTTTGGAAATGTTCCGAATTGGATACTCGGTTCCTTTATACTCAAGCAGCGATCTGGTGATGCGAATCTTGTTCTTGTTGTAAAGTACTTTTTCGGCGGTAGATAGCATATGCGGGTGCGTTATCCTTTTGTACGAGTAGCCCCACAGCCCTATTGCTTAGGGTGCATCTCACCCTAGGTGAAATACACTCTTGTCTACTGATGAAGTTGCGGTGATTTCCGATTTCTTCACAGAAGTTTATAAAACTTTGACAGCTTTATTGCCTGGGGTAAATGACAAATGCAGTTCCGCGCTGTGGCTTCCTTAAAAATCAATGACAGGACAGATGGGCAAACCCACCTGAACCGACATCTACTTAATACTTTGACCAAATTAGATGCACCCAAATCAACTGCCTGTTGCCTCTATTTCTCTGCTTGGCTTTCCCTGTTTTTTAGCCTTGGCATATCAGCGCTTGGTACCTTAGCGACGCACAAGTTTTAGGATCAAGGAAAGTTAGCCTTGAAGCCACGACGCGAAGTCCTAAGAATCAGTACTAATACGTTATAGCATATCCGCAAAAATTCGGATCGACTTGCCACTGGGGCAAGTCTGGCGCTCCGAAGCGAGCTAAACTTAGAAACCCGGTTTTTTGGCACAACCGGGTTTCTAAGCTTCAGAAACCCGCTTTCTTGGTTGCTTTCTGGTTCCCAAACCAACGATTTTTCGTAGAAACTGGGAAGCAAGCGCGTAAGTCCTATATTTCTCTCTCATCCTATTTTAATGAACCGCTGATTATCTTGACATCTCTGGCATGGTAGGTACTATCAATTGCGTCTTCCAGCGCCTTTTGCAGTGCTTTTAAGTCGTCACCATCTTCGGGAGAGATGGTAATTTCCTCGTTATTGGGAGATAAGATAATCTTTAGATCGAAAATGGGTTGAGGCTGAGTTGATGGATCGACTGCTGCAAAGAAAAAAGCCAGCACCGCGATTAAGGCTACAATAGGCTGGCTAATACCAAAGGCAATTAAAATTGCTAGGAAAGTGGCAAAGACAGAGTTGTAAGAAATTCCTCCTTTTTCCCCTTTCTTGTCGAGTTTGATTTTAGAAATGTTGCGAATTGGGTATCGACCTCCTTGTGCTTCTAACAAACTGCGGGTGACGCGAATTTTGTTCTTCTTGTTGTTGTAAAGTGCTTCTTCTGCCATTTTGGGTGCATACCTTTCCTCTATGTGGGTTCCCAAACTTCGCAAAATGCATCTGACGCTTTGTGCAAAGACAAAACGCTCTACTGATATTGTTAAAGTTTGGGGCTAATTAGCTGCGACGCATTTTGCGGCTAATCTAGAAACAGCCGCGATCGTTTATAGGCTTTTTCCTATAGAGTTGGAGCAGATCCGGAAAGGATAAGAAAAAAATTTTTATCTTACCGTAACCCTTTTTCCCGCAGCAGTGCATCCACCCAAGCGGCATTTACTTCCTCTAGGGGTGGGGCTAGTTCGCGAGTATAATCTATCACTAAATCGTAAGCAGCTTGGTCATATACGCCAATTATTAAGGTTTGCAAGTCTATCGCAGGTTCAGTATCTTCCTCTTGCAACGGTAACAAAAATGACGGGATGCTATGTTGCAGGTTAAAGGCATATAATTCAGCTTGAGGACGGCGTTCGCTTCGACTCACCAAAATTCTATAATCGCTCTCGATGGGCTTTCCTAAAATTGGCATTGGTTCACCGGCACGCAATAAGTCAATTTCGACTAAATGGGTGAAACTCCCAAACACTCGCTGACGTTTCTTTAAATATGCTTCTTGCTATCCCGATTCAGCAAAATCTACAATCGATCCCTAAAGTTTGGTAAAGCAACGTCACGGGGAGCTTGACAGTTGTCCCCAATCGAGATATCGTCTCTGTTTAAGGTTGCTCTAGTTCAACGACAGCAGCCCTTGTCCAGCCAAAAATCTAGTATCGCTGCCCAATGCCGCTACCAACGGCAAAGGACAGCTTGACCCCCAAACTGTGCTTACCAGCCTGGAGGCTAATGGAGAATTTTAACATTTCTCTGTAGCCACCCTGCTTTGTGCTGCCTGCGGGGTGGCTAGATTTTTTGGTTTTAAACCGAAAAAAAGGAGAAAATATCATGGCAGAAGAGTTTTTGGGAGACTCTGACGGATTCGATCGTCCTAATTCTGACGCAGGCGAACCCCAACGAGAACGCATCGATTTTTTGATTATCGGTACTCGCGAGGGGGTGATGGCAGAAATCCGCAAGTTTTTCGCCATCGGATTTGCTCAACCTGATGATTGGAGTCCCCTGACGCCAGTACCCAATTCGGATCGGGTGATGAGCATTTTGGTTCGCTATCGCAAACCAGGATCTACCGATTCATCAACTCGGAAGTCGGGAGGTTAATGGGTTCAGGACTTATACCAAATCCGGGTTAACAACCCCCTTTATTCTTACAGACCGCGCAGGCGGTCTTTGTTTGTGTAGCCGCGAATGCGCGTCGTTCGGCATAAAGGGGGTGATGGAAGCGGATTTGGTATTACGCCGCAACTCCATATATGGTGGTGACGGTGCGTTACACTGCGTTAACGCACCCTACATCTAGAATCTTTGCGTAAGTCCTGTGGGTTGATGGAGACAAGGGAGACAAGGGAGAATTCTTTCCTATCTTCCCTGTCTTCCTTGTTCTTGTTTCGCCATGTCATATCCAAATAAGTTCGGATCGACTTCGCCTAACTGCAAGTCTGCTAACCCATATTCCGCCCAACGGCGTTCTACCATCGCCGCTACATCTGGATCTGATTCCAAAGGTGCGCCCCATTCGTGTTCGGTTTCGGGGGGGATTTTAGTTGTCGCGTCGATGCCCATGCGTCCGCCCAATCCTATTTTTTCGCTGGCGAAGTCTAAACTATCAAAGGGTGTATTGGGCAGAATAAAAACATCCCGCGAGGGGTCAACTTTGGAACTAATTGCCCATACGACTTGACGCGGATCGCGGATGTTAATGTTTTTATCGACGACAATGACAAATTTGGTGTAGGTAAATTGGGGTAAAGCACTCCAAAATGCCAGGGCGGCGCGGCGGGCTTGTCCGGGATATGCTTTGTCAATGGAAATAATGGCAGCTTTGTAACTTAAAGCTTCCATTGGCAGGAAGAAATCGACGATTTCCGAGACTTGTTGCCGTAGGATGGGGGTGTAAATGCGATTGAGTGCGATCGCCATCATCGCTTCTTCTTTCGGCGGACGCCCGCTAAATGTGGTTAAATAAATTGGATCTTTTCGCATTGTCATGCAGTGGAAGCGAATCAGGGGCGAATCTTCTTCGCCGCCGTAATATCCCATGTGATCGCCAAATGGCCCATCGGGCAATACCTCCCCTGGTGTAATCGTCCCTTCTAAGACCATTTCCGAGTCCGCTGGGACTTCTAAATCGACTGTTTTGCATTTCGCGAGTTGCACGCCGGAACCGCCGTACAGTCCGGCAAACAGCCATTCAGATAAGTCTACGGGGATGGGCGTCGCAGCTGCCATGATAATTAGAGGATCGACTCCGAGAGCGATCGCAATTTCCAATTTCTTACCCTGTTGCGCGGCTTTCCGTAAATGCCTCGCCCCACCTCTGACGGATAACCAATGCACTGTCATTGTATGGCGCGATTGCAGTTGCAACCGATAGACTCCCACATTCGGGACGCCGGTTTCGCAATCTTTGGTAATTACCAATCCCAGGGTGATAATTTGACCTGCATCGCCTGGATAAGGGCGAATCATCGGAATTTTGTTTAAATCTAGGTCATCTCCTTCAATTACCACTTGCTGACAGGCGGGGAAAAAGTCCCGTCCCGGTTTTGCTTTCAGCACGTCAAACAGCACTTTGCCAAACTCCATCGCCTGGGATATCTTTTTGGGCGGTTTGGGTTGTTGCAGCATTGCCAGTTTTTTCCCCAATTCCTCTAACTCCTGGGGGTGCTGCATGTTCATCGCCCAGCAAATGCGTTCTACCGTTCCCAGCAAGTTCACCGCTACAGGATAAGGCGACCCTTTGACATTTTCAAAGATTAACCCAGGACCGCCTTGTTGCAGCATCCGGTTAGAAATCTCCGCAATTTCCAAATCTGGGTCAACTAAGGCACTAATTCGCCGCAATTGCCCTCTTTCTTCCAGTAGTTTGATGAATCCCCGCAGGTCTCTAGCCATGATTAAGATATGTAAAGGTTAAACTTCCTTTTATTATGGACTCATAGACCACCCCGTGCGCGTGGAAGGCTATGCCAGACCACATTAGCTTGCTGTCAGTGACTGATTCTACCCTTCTCGATCGAATAAGTATTTATATCTATGAAGCTGTTCTGGAGATGCAGCGACAGCATCCGCAATGGTTGAAAGAAAAGTATCGAAAAGTGGCATGGAAAGATGACCGTTATCAGTCTATATTCAAAGATAGGTTGAAACAAGAACTACTAAATGCCTCTGACCAAAAAGCCCAACTGCTTAAAGTTAGAAAATTTTTGCAGCTTCTTGTGGAACCCAGCTTTTTTGAAACGGCTGAGTTCAAAGTATTAATAAAGAACCTACGTCAGATAATTATTCAGCCGTCAACGCCGTCAAATGACGGGGAAAATTTAGACTCAAAATCTGCGGGGGCTATTGCCATCTTACTTTTAGATGTAGAAAACTTACAATTGGATGTAGAAACCGAGAAATTTTTAGATAAAATATGTACCTATCCGATTCAAATTAAAATCGCATTTGCGAATTGGCGCAGCATGGGGAGAAAAGATGCTGAATTTCACGAACGCCATTACGAACTAATTCACGTCCCCCCCGGAAAAGACAGCGCCGATTTAAAAATGGCAACGGTTGGATCGTCTATTTTTGTACATTACCCAAATGCGAAAGAAGTATTAGTTTGCTCCTCGGATAAGGCGATTATTCATTTATGTACTACGCTGCAAACCCACGGGTTAACTGTATATCGGGTTCGCAAACAAAAAGATGCGATCGCAGTCTTTAACAGCAAGACGGGAGAAACTCAAACTCATTCCCTCAAAACCATCCCCGAAATGCCTTCGGTTGAGGAATTTATTGCCGGGTTAAAACTGTTAATTAAAGCCGAACAATTGCGGACTGGTTGTCAGTGGCTCAAGTTATCTAGAATTTCAAATCTTTTTCAAAGTAAGTACCAGATTACTATTACTCAAGTTGTCGCAACTCACTTTCCAGGGAAAAAACCAAGAGATATTTTCTTCGAGTATCCATCTGAGTTTGTGGCGCATCAAGTTTCGGAGCGGTCGCAACTTTATATTACTTTATTTGAAATGTCTGAGCCGAAAGCTTCCAATACCAATGGCTCGACTCCTGAATTAGATGAGCAAAATCATATGATAAATTCATCTATTAGTTCGCCATCTGAATTAGAAGAGGCGCTTGTTAATATTTTGAAAATTTTAACGGCTAAATCTTCTAATAGCGCTATTTCTATGTCAACTTTAGGAAGTGAATTTCATAAAAAATACGGTAAAACAATTAGTATTACTCTCGATGAATTGAATTTAAACGGTAATTTCCCTAAGTTTATAAAGTCTTGTAGTTCTTTAAAACTGGGGCAAACGAAGAAAGGGTGGCAAGTTGCAATCGCTCAAACAGAGGACTAAAGTCCCCACTACGAACCGGAGGCAGAAAATATACCCCTTTAGAGGTATGTCGAACTTAACTCTTGGTTGCCATCTTGGAGTGGCAGCCTCAGGGCCGATCCCATCTAAAACTTGGCAACAAAAAAATAACTAAAAATTTTTAATTTTAATATAACTTTTTCTTAAACATAATTTAATCACGGCTTAACCTAGAATTAGACTGATATTTTCCTTTTCTTAACCAGTAAAGTGTAGCGTGGGAAATGCTTAATCACAAATGCATTTCTGCTTAAGGATAGGGATAGTATGGCTTTATCTTCCACTACTTTGCGTCGAGCTGTAGTGGCTTCCGCGGTAACAGTTGGTGTTGTGGGAGGCTTCGTTTACACGGCGACTTCCCAAACAGCATCAGTAACACTTAATGGAGCAGGCGCAACATTTCCGGCGCCTTTGTATCAGAGGTATTTTCAGCAATTCAGCCAAAGAAACCCCAACATTCGAGTTAACTACCAAGCCGTAGGTAGCGGTGCTGGAGTGCGCCAAATGATTGCCGGAACGGTAGATTTTGCCGGGAGCGACGTGGCAATGAAAGATGACGAAATGGGGAAAGTTAGTCGGGGTGTAATATTTATCCCCACTGCTGGCGGCCCGGTTGCAGTTGTTTATAATCTGCCAGGGGTTAACAATCTCAAACTATCCCGCGAAGCGCTTCCTGGTATTTTTTCCGGTCAAATTACTAGCTGGAACGACCCCAAAATTGCTTCTGCTAATCCAGGGGTAAACTTGCCCAATCAACCGATTCGACTCGCAGTGCGTGCAGATAGCAGCGGTACTAGCTTTATTTTTAGCAATCATCTAAGTGCAATTAATCCTTATTTCCGGGGTCGAGTAACTGCCAGCACTACACCCAACTGGTCTGGAAATCCGCTGCGGGGTCAAGGAAATCCCGGTGTTGCACAAAGCGTGAGACAGACGCGGGGTGCGATTGGTTACGTAGAATTCTCCTTTGCCAAGAGCGCTAACATGCAGATGGCGCAATTGCAAAATCGCAGTAATGCTTACGTTGCGCCTTCGATGGAGGCAGCAAACCAAGCGTTGGCAGGTGTAGATTTTAACCAAGACTTCCGCGTTAACTTTACTGAATTTGGTAACCCGAACCAAGGTTATCCTATCGTGGGTTTGACTTGGATGATGGTTTACAAACAGTATCCTCAACCCGGTAAAGCTGATGCAGTGAAGCGCTTGGTACAGTGGGTGATGACCGACGGTCAACAAATCAACGATGACCTCAGCTATACGCGCATTCCGCCTCCGATTGCTAGCAGAGTTGTTCAAGCAGTCAATAGCGGCGTCCGTTAAGTCTTGTACCTAAAATGGGTGAGACAGATAGGATGCCTATCCCACAAGTAGAATTAATCTCTTTTGGGTTGGGTGAGACAGGCAGGATGCCTATCCCACAAGTAGAATTAATCTCTTTTGGGTTGGGTGAGACAGGCAGGATGCCTATCCCACAAGTAGAATTAATCTCTTTTGGGTTGGGTGAGACAG
>NZ_JBHFNP010000136.1:0-7907 GCF_041929235.1 Microseira sp. BLCC-F43 | reverse complement strand
AATACCCGCCGCAAAGGTAATGCTGTTGTCGATCAAACTATAATCGCTGCCGTTGCCTGCGGTGCCAGCGATGGCGTAGTTAACTGTGAGTGGGGAGGCGGTACTGCCGGTGCGGGTAAAGGTGAATTGTCCGGGGTTAAGTGCCATGCCGCTATCGGTTTCGCCGGCATTGGCGTCGCTGGCAGCGATGGTAACGATAACATCAGTCCCTTCATAGCTGATGTTCCGCACTAAGTAATCGGAACCATCTTGTTTGAAGGGGGTGGTTTGGTAGGTAGAGGTTGGACTATCGTAAGGTTTGGCAGAGAACCGCAGTTCGTCAAAGCTAAAACCAGAACCGGGAATGGCATCGATCTTAAATTTGAAACTGCCATCTGTGCGATCGCCGATGAAAGTTATCCCATTTGGGGACATAGTAATAGGCTTTGGATTGACTGGCGCATTGAGGCGAGCGATTGTAAAGTTGGTGGGTGACACCAGCTGCCCATTGTTGTATAGCTGTAGGAAACCAACTTCATTGCCTTGATCGCCTTCTGTAGGTAATTTGGGACTCAAGGCACTCAATTCAATTGTTGTGCTGGTAATGTTTTGGTTATCTGCCCATTTGAATATCAGTTCCTGAGATTCACCATTATTGGGGTTATGGTTGATTTCCGCCCGAATTTTATTGGTTTTGGTGTACCAACCATCATAGGAATCTGCGACGCCGATGCCTGCGATACTCGCAAAGGTATCATTACCTGCTTGATTTAGGTTAGTCAGAGCCAGATTGTCGAGGTTCTGTGCTGGGTTAGTGGAGAAATTTAACAGCGAGAGATTGGGTCCTGTCCCGTTGAAAGTTGTGCTGGTTTTCCCAGAGAGCGTAATTCCTTTTTCCTGAGCAGCTTTAATCCACTCATTTTGGAAATTGTTTAACCCGATTAGGTCGTTGGTATAGTCACCAGTTCTGCCCAAAAAACCTGAGATGTTAGCCATAATTTTCCTTGTGACCATCAGAAACTGAGGGCTAAGGGGTTCTATTTCCCTTTAGCCCACGCACTCAGAATCAAACTTTAAGCTGTTCCACATTTAACTTGCATAATTCTCAGGCTGGAAACTTCTGATCAGCCTAGAGCGTCTGGGCAAATTAGATGTGGTTTGGCTGAGTAATTGAGATGCCTCAACACCTTTTCTTGCTGGCGAAGTTTTATCCGGAAAATTTCTAAAAGATTTTCACTCACCCGAAAATTTCTGCGCTCGCGAGTACAGAGCGGGTCTGTATTGGCTGCAAGGCCGAGGAAAAATGTATTCAAAAATACATTTTTCCTCGGCCTAGTAGCAAAGCAATATATAAGATCGCAGCAAGAAACCCGGTTTCTGGGATCTTCCCGCGTCAGTTCTGTGAAATGCCTAAATAGTTTTTCCTCATGGTCAAGTTTTATCCGGACAATTATCGCTATCGAACGTGGAATTCAACTACATTGCTTCTAATCGTGACATCGTAACTGGCAAAGAAGTCTTGTCCGAGCAATCCCACGTCTAGTTGGGGTGCGATGGCAACGGGTACATCCGTCATCACAGCACCGCCTACCGCAATCGAATCGACAAAGCCTACATCAAATGCTGCTGCTTTATGACTCGGTGTCTTGGCTAAAACCTTGCCTACTGGTCTCACTCCCAACGCAGCTGCCATTTGTGACGTGATTACCACGCCGCTGGCGCCAGTATCCAGAATCATCGGAAATTTTTGCCCGCCGTTAAACGTCACCAAAATCACTGGCGTACCCCCCAGCCGTCCAATAATCGGGGCGCGAAATACCCGTGGAGTGGAGTTTCGGGCTTGACTTTTTCCCAGATTTGGGTTATAAGCTACCACTGGTTCGCTGGGGGGATTGGCTTTGCGGTTAGCGGCGGCGAGATTTTTTTGGTATTCTGCTAGTTTGGTTTTAGCGTTCTGCTGATGCTGGCTGGAAGCAGGCACGGCTTTGAGTAGTTTAATCGCTTCAGTCCAGCGACTGCTGACGATTTTCCAATCGTCTGTAGAGGAGGCGGCTTGACTGAGACTGGCAGCGCTAGCCGCTTTGTCCAGCGCTAGTTCGTAAGTATCGATGGCGCTGCTGGGCAGATTGTTTTTAGCTTGGATGAGTTGCTTTTGGGCTGGGGGGGCGCTTTTGGGCGCAGCGACAATGGTAGATGGCTGGGTTTGGCTGCTAGAGTTAGTTTTTGGCTGTTCGTTGGTGCAAGCAATGCTGGTAAGTGCTAAAAAGCCTGAGAGCAAAACTAGGACGGAACTCTGGCGCGAAAGCTTTTCCATGACGGTAGGTTGTGTAATTACTTTTAAAGTTTTTTCCAGGCTTATGACTATTTAAACCCACCAGCAAAATATGTAATTTCCGATGCGCTAGCCCAGCAGCGAACAAATGCGATCGCATCTCGACACTTAAGTGAACTACCCACACCAAGCTTAAGCTATGGTGTGGGCTTCCCTATTCATCGGGAATCGCCAGAACCACCGTAGATTTTTTACGTCCCGATGCCATTGGTCTTACATCCCCTCCTTGGGCAGAAGCGCTAGTTCCTAACGCCAAAATTCGCAAACCTTCATTTCTAATGTTTATCGCCCCATTGATGTCCCTGTCATGCTGCTTTTGGCAGTGAGGGCAATCTACAAACCTTACTCCCAAAGAATTATAACCATTTTGCAGTATCGGGATTGGGAGTAGAGTCTCACTACAAAGTTGAGAGGATGGAAAGAAACGGCCTACTTCAAGATAGGTATGTCCAAACCTTTGGGCTTTGTACTTAAGCATGGTTAAAAACATTCCCCATCCCCGGTCGTTAATAGCTTTCGCCAGGTTGGGGTTTTTTACCATATTCTTCACTGCCAAATCTTCCACACAAATCACTTGGTTTTCCTATGCTATATTGCGAGATAGCTTGTGCATAAAATCTTCTCTTACCCTAGCTATTTTGCTATATATATTTGCTACTAAATATTTAGCTTGGCGACGCTTGTTGGATGTTTTGTCTTTCTTTTTGGCTAGTTTCCTTTGCTTAGGTTTTATCTTCTTTTCTAGATCAGCTAACTGCTTTTTAGCCAGGTCATATTTTGAACCTTCCGAAGTTGTAGCAAAGTTCTTTAAACCAAGGTCAACTCCGATTGCTTCTTTAACCGCAATTACAGGATTGTCCTCAAGATTGAAAAGAATAGAAGCATAGTACCGACCATCAGCATTTCTCGATATAGTGACAGTCGTGAATTTTGCATCGGGCAGAGCTCGATGAAACACGGTTTTGATAACCCCCAAGCTTCCAGGAAACTTAATCGCCGAATCCGAGGGCATTAGTTTAACGTTTTGGGGGTATTGAATCGATTGCTTACCATGCTTGGACTTGAAATTAGGAAATTTAGCGCGTCCCTCAAAGAAGTTGACAAATGCGCTTGAAAGATTGAATGTTACTCGTTGCATAACTTGACTATAGGCAAGTCCCAACCATTCATATTCCTTCTTCAGTTTTGGCAGCATCTTGTCCATTGCAGCCTTAGATAACCCTTTTCCTGTTTCTTTGTACGCAGTAGTAGTGGCATTAAGCATGTAATTCCACAACCATCGAGTATTGCCAAAACATTGAGCAAGGTATGACTCTTGCTCTTTTGTGGGATAGATTCTGACTTTGACTGCTCTGTACATGGCATCGACCTTACCGTGTTTCTCTGTTCATGATAACGGCTCCTGAGCGATATTGCGCGATCAGCTATCATTTCTTAATGATTGATTCGCTACCGCTGGGTTTATTTGTTGGTCGCAATTCATCTGAACACTAACCCTACGGGTATAGTGCCAGCCCCCTCGCGACATTTAAGTAAGGTTTCATTATTTCCCCTTAGCGCTCGTGTGATAATGGCATGGATCAAGATCGAAAAAGAGTAATTGAAAGTATGCCCCTTTTTGATGCTCATCCGGCGCTGCTGGTGATGGCAGATGGCACGGCTTATCGGGGCTGGTCGTTTGGCGCGCCCGGAACTACGATTGGGGAAGTCGTGTTTAACACCGGCATGACCGGATATCAGGAAGTATTGACCGATCCCAGCTACTGCGGTCAGATAGTGCTGTTTACCTATCCAGAATTAGGCAATACTGGAGTCAATCTCGAGGACGAAGAATCAGAACGGCCTCAAGTACGGGGTGCGATCGCGCGCAATATCTGTACTCGCCCCAGCAATTGGCGCTCGACTCAATCCCTCCCCGACTACCTCAAACAGCACCAAATCCCAGGGATTTACGGCATCGATACCCGCGCCCTCACTCGCAAAATTCGTCAATTTGGCGCGATGAACGGCGGAATTTCCACCGAAATTCTCGACCCAGTGGAATTGCTAGCCTTAGTCCAAGCCGCCCCCAGCATGGCAGGATTAAACTTAGTCCGGCAAGTCACAACGCAACAGATCTACGAATGGTCTGAGCCTACCACAACGGGATGGGAGTTCAACCCAGAAGCCAAACCAGCAGAAGGCGAAACCCTCACCGTCGTTGCACTTGACTTTGGCGTCAAGCGGAATATCCTGCGGCGCTTAGCAAGTTACGGTTGTCGCGTCATCGTCGTCCCCGCCCATACCCCGCCAGAGGAAATCCTCAAATATAATCCTGATGGCATCTTTCTTTCCAACGGACCTGGAGATCCAGCCGCCGTCACCGAAGGTATCGAAACAACCAAAGCCCTTCTACAAAGCCAAAAACCCGTATTTGGCATCTGCATGGGACACCAGATTCTCGGCTTGTCTCTGGGCGCCGATACTTACAAGCTAAAATTCGGTCATCGCGGCTTAAATCAACCTGCCGGTTTGCAAACCAAAGTTGAGATCACCAGCCAAAACCACAGTTTTGCCATCGCTCCCCATAGCTTACCCGATGCGGATGTAGAAATTACCCACCTTAACTTGAACGATCGCACCGTCGCAGGCTTGCGTCACAAATCCCTACCCCTGTTTTCTGTACAGTATCACCCAGAAGCCAGCCCCGGCCCCCACGACGCCGACTACCTGTTCCACCAGTTTGTCCAAGCGATGCGGCAAGCAAAACTGGCAACGGCTGATGTGAATTAAGCATTGAGCGGGTAAGATCTAAGCAAAAAGCAACTGTGCTAAAATTGCTCTCATCAGTACATAGGGTGGGCTACACCCGAATTTACGCTTGTGGACAAGCAGGAGCAGACTCCCTTGGTTGAAGCAAGAAGCAGACCCTCTAAAGGAAACTTTAGTTGAATGACTAGCTTTAAACAAGTTTGGTCAAGTTCTGTATAGCAGCCTCGACCGTAAGCACGAAGCAGCTAGGAGGGTATTATTCCCGAGCAACTAACCTTGACAGTTAGCCTCAGAGGCACGCGGGAAGTCAAGGAAAAATACCAGTTATTTCGCCTTACAGGCTTATTAGACGCTTTTTCGGAGCCGACTTTCCGGAAGGTGATTGGCAAGTGTATCGATGAAGGGCCAAAGCAAGTGGTTTTGGATCTGTCTAAGATAGACTTTGTCGATAGCTCTGGATTGGGCGCTCTGGTGCAGCTAGCCAAGAAGGCTAAAGGTGCGGAGGGGGGTTTGCAAATAGTGACCAATGCCCGGGTAACGCAGACTGTCAAGCTCGTGCGCTTGGAACAGTTTCTATCTTTGCAGCCTTCGGTGGAAGCTGCCCTGGAAACAATACCGTAATCTGCTCCCCCGCTATCCTTAAATAGGTGTAGTGGGGGAATTACTGCTGTCGATTGATTGGTTAAAAGCTACTCAAAATTTGGGGTTAATTCTAACAACGCTTGTTCAATCCGCCGCTCACAGAAGTTTGCTCGATAACACAAATTCAGCAGCTTTCGCCTTTGGCGTTAGCTTATCTGGGGGATGCAGTTTACGAGCTTTACATCCGCAGCCGTTATCTTATGCCCCCCAAGCGATCGCAAGACTATCACAATCTTGTGGTGGCACAGGTAAGGGCGGAAACTCAGGCTAAACATCTGCGAAGTCTCACCCCCCACCTCACCCCCGCCGAACTGGAAATACTCAGGCGGGGGCGCAACGCGGCGGCTAGTGGTCCCAAGCGAGTAGAGCGGGAAATATATCAACAGGCGACAAGCTTAGAAACCTTAATGGGTTACTTGTACATCACCGATCCCCAACGATTAAATCAGCTATTGGCACAACTAGAACTGGATCGCCAACCAGAGCAATAGGCTTAAATCATTCTCAAGATTGCTGTAATTTTCCGCCGAGTCGAATAAAGTAAAAACCGTAGGGTTGATATGCAACCCGGACAATCTCATGACTAATAAAGACCGCAATGCTGATGCTAAGGGCAGGCCAAATCCAGGTAAGCCCTTCAAATCGAACGGCAAGCGCCGCATCGTCACTAATAAAGACCTCACCCCCGCGCGAACTGCCGCCCCCAGTACCCGTCCGCCTGTTGTTAAACCGGCTATTAAGCAGAGCAAGCCGATTAAAATCACTGGTGCTGCTGAAGAAGTTAAACCGGCTGTTAAGCAGAGCAAGCCCTTGGAAACGACTAGCGCTAGCGAAGAAACAGATTTAATCTACGGTCGCCACACGGTTTTGTCGGCGTTGGAGAATGGGCGAAGTCTCAACCGCATTTGGATTTTACCCCAGTTGCGTTACGATCCCCGCTTTCATACATTATTACTCGAAGCTAAAGCGAATGGCACGGTAATTGACGAAGTCGATCCCAAACGTTTGGATCAAGTCACCCACCGAGCCAATCACCAAGGCGTAGCGGCTCAAATTGCACCCTATGCATATATAGAATTGGGGGATTTGATTGCACGAGCAAAATCGGTTTCCGAACAGCCGGTGATAATTGTCATCGATAGCATTACCGATCCGCACAATCTGGGTGCGATTATTCGCACGGCTGAAGCCTTGGGAGCGCAAGGAATGGCGATCCCGCAACGACGTGCGGTGGGGATCACCTCAACGGTGATGAAAGTTGCTTCTGGAGCTTTAGAAAGTTTTCCAGTGGCGAGGGTTGTCAATCTTAGAGAAGCTCTGGAAGAATTGAAAGCGGCTGGTTTTTGGATATACGGTTTAGCAGTCAATGGCAATCAACCAATACACGCCGCTCGATTAGAGGGTGCAACGGTTCTGGTGATTGGCTCTGAGGGCGAAGGTCTGAGTCTGCTGACCCAACGCTGCTGCGATTTTTTGGTTTCGATTCCGCTGCAAGGCAAAACACCCAGTCTCAATGCCTCGGTAGCAGCCGGAATGGCTCTGTATGAGCTGTTTCGCCAGCGCTGGTCGAATATGTTACAGCTCGAAACCGTGAAAAAGAAAGAGGGTGAAGGGGAAAGACAATACCTGGAAAAAAGAAAGGTAACAGAGTATAAAGAAAAGTAACAGAAAGGCAGAAACCGCGTTGCATAGCTAAACACAAGTAGAAGCCATGAAAGAACAGTTGACCAACATGCTAGAGTTCTTGGGTTTGGCTTGGTGGGTCGAAATCATAACGCAGAACCCCAGCTGTACCTATTATTTCGGCCCATTTATGAGCTACGAAGAAGCCCAGGAGGCTCAGGATGGCTACATCGAAGACTTGCAAGGGGAAGGGGCGCAAGGGATCTCTGTGGCGATTAAGCGCTGTAAGCCCACTGAACTGACGATCTTTGATGAAATGGGGGAGATGATTGACTCTCAAGCATCGCCAGCATATGGGTAATTGCTAATTGCTAATTGCTAATTGGTCAGAGATCGCGGGCGGGTTGGGATAGAGTCTCAATTATGGCATCGATGCTTGTTGACATCCTCACCGCCCTGAAGGGACGGTGATTCCAAGAATCACTTCTTGCTGGCTCTCCTCTTTCCACGACTCGACTTACATTGAGGAGTTTCCTCACCAATACAGAGGTCGATATCTCCAGAGGCGTTTGACAACGTT
>NZ_JBHFNP010000135.1:0-25242 GCF_041929235.1 Microseira sp. BLCC-F43 | reverse complement strand
AATTATAATCTACTGGCTTTGACCTAGATGATAATATTGATTAATCTTAACTAATATTGACGGCAGATAAATCTGCTCGTGTCGCGTTTGGGCCCCGCAATGAATTGACGGGGCTACCACGCTCCCGTAATTTTTAGGTGTAGGGAAAATAGAATAATTTTTGGTTTATATTAAAAGGTTATCTAATTTTCCCTACTGGTAGCAGAAACCAGAAGTAGGGGCACGGCGTAGAATAATTTTTGGTTTATATTAAAAGGTTATCTAATGCCGTGCCCCTACGATGCCGTGCCCCTAGAAAACCCTTACTCAGCTATAAGCCTCCATCGGTAAGCAAGAACAGACGAAATTGCGATCGCCAAAGGCACTGTCAATTCGTCCCACCGCAGGCCAAAATTTATACTCCCTCGTCCAAGGTGCGGGATACGCAGCTTGTTCTCGAGTATAGGGATGTTGCCATTCCCCGGCAATTAAACTTTCTGCGGTATGGGGTGCATTTTTAAGCACATTATCCCCCGCATCGGCTGCGCCATTTTCAATCGCGGCGATTTCTTTACGAATCCCAATCATCGCCTCGCAGAAGCGGTCTAATTCTTCTTTGGATTCGCTTTCCGTCGGTTCTACCATCATCGTACCCGCGACGGGCCAAGAAATAGTAGGGGCGTGGAAACCGTAGTCCATCAGGCGCTTAGCCACATCCTCGACTTCGATGCTGGCGGATTTTTTCAGCGATCGCAAATCCAGAATGCACTCATGCGCCACTAAATTCGACTCGCCTTTATATAAAACCGGGTAGTAAGGTTCTAACCGACGGGCGATATAATTCGCATTCAGAATTGCCACCTTAGTTGCATCGGTCAACCCCGCGCTTCCCATCATGGCAATATACATCCAAGAAATTACCAGAATGCTAGCACTCCCCCAAGGCGCAGCCGAAACCGCACCCATTGACTTCTCCTTCTCAAAGCCCCCCCTTAGCAAGGGGGGGATCCCCCCCGTGCCCCCCCTTGGCAAGGGGGGGTTGGGGGGGATCGGATGACCGGGTAAAAACGGCACTAAATGGGAAGCAACGCCAATCGGTCCCATACCGGGTCCACCGCCGCCGTGGGGGATGCAGAAAGTTTTGTGCAAGTTCAAGTGACAAACATCAGCGCCAATATCTCCCGGACGACACAACCCGACTTGGGCATTCATATTAGCCCCATCCATATAAACTTGTCCGCCATTGGCGTGAACGATGTCGCAAATTTGTTTAATTTGTGACTCGAAAACCCCGTGGGTGGAAGGATAGGTAACCATCAACGCCGCGAGTTCTGATTTATGTTTTTCCGCTTTATCTTTGAGGTCGTTGAGGTCAATATTACCTTGGTCATCGCAAGCAACGGGAACGACTTTCATGCCGCACATAACAGCGCTGGCGGGGTTGGTGCCATGTGCCGAGGTCGGAATTAAACAGACATTGCGATCGCTTTCTCCCCGACTCTCGTGATATTCCCGAATTACCAGCAACCCGGCATACTCACCTTGAGAACCCGCATTTGGTTGCAAAGAAATCCCTGCAAACCCGGTAATTTCTGCTAACCATGTTTCCAATTGATCGAATAAAACTTGATAACCCCGCGCTTGGGATAGCGGTGCAAATGGATGAATCTTACCAAATTCAGGCCAAGTCACCGGCATCATTTCCGCTGTAGCATTCAGCTTCATCGTACAAGAACCCAACGGAATCATTGAGGTCGTTAGCGATAAATCTTTTGCCTGCAAGCGATGCATGTAGCGCAAAAGTTCCGTTTCCGAATGATAGCGGTTAAAGATAGGATGGGTGAGGTATTCCGTAGTCCTGGCGAGGGATTTGGCATTTCCAACCCCCCCCTTCGCAAGGGGGGGCAGGGGGGGATCCGATGAAGGAACCGCAGAGTTACCGGAGAAGATTTCCAATAAGTCTTGCAAGTCTTTCATTGTCGTCGTTTCATCCAGGGAAATCCCGACTGTTGTGTTATCAAAAACGCGGATATTAATTTGACGCGCTTCCCCAGCTGCTAATATTTCTTCTAAGCTGCGATCGCCCAATTCTACCCGCAAGGTATCGAAGAAATATTCCGAACCGATTTTATATCCTAACCCCTTTAATCCTGCTGCCAAAGTTGCCGTCTGATTATGGATATTTTCGGCTATTTTTTTCAGTCCCGCAGCGCCGTGATAAACCGCATACATACTGGCAATCACTGCCAGCAAAACTTGCGCGGTACAGATATTACTCGTCGCTTTTTCGCGGCGGATATGTTGTTCGCGGGTTTGCAGTGCTAAACGCAATGCGGTTTTACCTTGTGCATCTTTAGATACGCCGACAATTCGTCCCGGAACTTGTCGTTTATACTCTTCTTTAGTGGCAAAATAAGCTGCATGTGGCCCACCATATCCCAGAGGAACGCCAAAGCGTTGCGTACTACCGACGGCAATATCTGCGCCAAATTCTCCCGGCGGTTTTAGCAAGCACAAACTTAACGGATCTGCCGCTACCGTTACCAATGCACCAGCATTATGCGCTTGTTCGATAAAAGCTTGGTAGTCGTAAATTGTGCCATCGCTGGCGGGATATTGCAGAATTGCGCCAAAAATAGGTTTGTCGAAGCTAAAAGATTGATGGTCGCCCACAATAATCTCAATGCCTAGCGGTTTGGCGCGAGTTTGCAATACATCGATGGTTTGGGGATGACAATCTTGGGAGACGAAATAACCGTGAGCTTTATTTTTGCAGATGCCATAACTCATCGCCATCGCTTCGGCGGCGGCGGTTGCTTCATCGAGTAAAGAAGCGTTGGCAATTTCCAACCCGGTCAGGTCTATTATCATCGTCTGGAAGTTTAACAGCGCTTCCAGACGTCCTTGGGCAATTTCTGGCTGATAGGGAGTGTAAGCAGTATACCAACCTGGATTTTCCAGAATATTGCGTTGGATAACCGGCGGGGTAATGCAGTCGTAATACCCCATGCCGATAAACGAACGGTAGACTTGATTTTTCGAGGCAATTTCTTTTAATTGAGCTAAAGCGGCGTATTCGCTTTGTGCGGGTGGCAGTTGCAGCGGATTCCTCAACCGGATCGACTCTGGTACCGCCGCGTCAATTAAAGCATCCAGGGTATCAAACCCCAATAGTTCCAGCATTTGCTGAATTTTATCCGCTGTCGGCGCAATGTGCCGCCCGACAAAAGAATGAGACACTAGACCTGTTTCTCCTTGTTGCTGATGAGTGGTAGAACCTGGCACAGATTGCCTCCAGAATTGATCGCTTATTAAGTTTTAACAATTATTTTCCAATCTGGAACGAGGAGAGATCAGGACAGGGGGACAAGGGGACAGGGGGACGCGGGGAAATCTGCCATCAACCTCGACCTGTTGCCGCGTGTCCGTCGCCGCGTCTTCTTCCCCAGGGGCAAAATTCTCTGCGTCCGGTGTATCGCCTATTTTCCAATCTAGAACGAGGAGAGATCAGGACAGGGGGACAAGCGGACAGGGGGACGCGGGGAAATCTGCCATCAACCTCGACCTGTTGCCGCGTGTCCGTCGCCGCGTCTTCTTCCCCAGGGGCAAAATTCTCCGCGTCCCCCTGTCGCCGCGTCGCCGCGTCCTATTCCCCTTCCACCAAAGCGCGATACTCGGCAGCAGATAGCGCATCGTCGAGTTCTCCAGCGTCGTCGATGCGAACTTTGAGCAACCAACCTTCGCCGTAGGGGTCTTCCCCTATTTGTTCGGGAGATTCGATCATCGCTTCGTTGCGTTCGACTACCGTCCCGGAGATGCCAGAATTCAGGTCTTCTACCGCTTTCACCGATTCGATGGTACCGAAGCTTTCTCCCTTGGAAAGCGCCGCGCCGATTTCTGGTAATTCCAGAAATACGATATCGCCTAGCTGATCGACGGCAAAGGCGGTAATGCCAACGGTGGCAATGTCACCATCCAAGCGCACGAATTCGTGGGTGTCTAGGTATTTTAGGTCATCGGGATATTCAAAAGGCATTTTGAAAAGCTCCTCAAACAGCCTTGCTCAGTTTACAACACCCGATATAGCGATCGCGTCTAATTAATACAGTTATATCGATCCCATCCCCATGGACAAAAAAACCCTTAACCGACTACTCTGGGGAGAGTTTTCCCTCAAGCGTATGATACGTTCTGCCATCTTCATCTACGGTTGTTTCTGCATCTGGGCGTACTTTTTCACCGAGAGGATGATTTTCCTACCCCAACCCTCCACTTATGAGGATACGCAAGACATTCTCAAGCTGACAACCGCAAATGGCGTCAAGATCTCGGGAATTTACTTGCCCAATCCCAATGCCAAGTATACTATCCTCTATTCCCACGGCAATGCGGAAGACTTAGGCTATGGTCTGCCTATATTGAAAGAATTGCGGGATATCGGATTTAGCGTTTTTGCCTACGACTACCAAGGTTACGGAACCAGTCAGGGTACGCCCAGCGAACGCAATGCCTATAAAGATATCGACGCTGCGTACAATTATCTCACCCAGCAATTGAAGATTCCCCCCAATCGGATTATCGCCTACGGACATTCGGTAGGTGGCGGTCCATCGGTAGATTTGGCTGCCCGTAAACCCATTGCTGGTCTAATTGTAGAAAACACCTTTATCACCGCGTTTCGCGTCGTGACGCACATTCCCATCGTACCTTTCGATAAATTCGCCAATATCGACAAAATCAAAAATGTGCGCTGTCCGGTTTTGGTCATGCACGCAACTGCTGACGAAGTTATTCCTTTCTATCACGGTCAAAAATTGTTTGATGCGGCGAACGAACCCAAGCGCTTTTTGTGGATTGAAGGTGCGGGTCACAATAATTTTAGATTGGTTGCCGGGGAAAGGTATGTCACAGCTTTGCGCCAGTTTGTTGAATTAGTCAATAGTCATAGCGCATCCGGTTAATTTGGCTAATAGCTAATCGCTAATAGCTACAGGACTTACGCACGACGAGGTCAGAACCCGGGTTTCTTGCTGCGATCTCTAATTCCAAAGCAACGATTTTTCATACAAACCCAGTTTCTTTGCGTCAGTTACGATGCGAGGGCAATTAGCTATTAGCAGTTAGCATCTGACGGATATTGATAGTAATCTAGCGGACATGATATCAGTAGTTATCTGCTGGACGAAGCTGTACTTTTACGTGAAACCAAAATGTTCGTTGGTCCAAAAGGAAGCCACTTCTTAAATGGATATCGTTTTACCTCTTTATAACCATCTAGAGGGCTAAATGAAATCATATAATCATCTCGATCCACCCACCACCAACTTTTTTCACGCTTCCCCTTATACTTGGGGCTGTATAAATACCAGCCGTTAAATTCATAACCACCGTCGATATGGTTAGGCGATATCTTAGATTCTTGCATTAAATTATCCAAGGCTTGCCAGCGAACTCGGTTCCATGATAAGTAGTCATGCGTCGCTCCTATAGTGAACCAAGCCGAGAATAACATGATTATCATAACAAGAGAAATCAAGCGGTTATCAAACTTTTCATCCTGCGTAACCTTTCTTGTAAAAACTACAACCATCATCATCAAAAACGGCAATAAAAAAATCAGATATCGGTCGAAAAACCCTCCTATTCCTAGTGGGGCAAAATAGATGCATATTTCAGAAATTATCAATACTTTTAACCATTTTTCCTCGCCTTGATACCTGGAATCATTCCATAAGATTTCCCTGAAAGCAAAAATTAAATATAGAATCAGTAAAACAGCACCAACTATGCTTATAGATGTTACGATTAGCCAAAATATTTTCAGAGCCTGCGGCACAGGTAAATTGTTTAGGATATAGCCATCACGCAGTGTTAAAGGACCCAGGCCAAACTCAGAGAGAATATTTCTTGTTATCGGTATTTGAAAGCCTTTTGATATTACTGCTACTCCGACTATTATAAAAATAATCAATAAAGCAAAAATAGTTATTCCCCTTTCTTTCTGAGAAAAGCTTTGAAATTTGAGCGGGAATATTACTATCGTAAACAGTAACATAAATAGCCCTAGATATACTAGAGCCAGCATTGTATTTCTCAGAAAAAATTCAATCAAATAAAGCCAATTAAAACCGGAAAAACTATTTAAAATATCCTGAATTTGCTTACCGTGTAAGTCTGGTATATTTTGTCTTGTTGATCGCAACCATCCTTGATAAGATAGCTGTATTAATACACCTAAGATTGTCGGGCTAAAACCTTTAATAAAACTTTTTAACCAGGCTTGGTTTTTGATGACGTAAGCGCAACCGAATCCTAAAAAGATGGCGAATCCTAACTGACGAATTAACAAGGCTATACAAGCAAATAAGATGCCAATTATAATTTCAATATTTGAGTCTCGTTTAAGTCCACGTATCAAAAAATAGACAGATAAACTTCCAACTGCAAAAAAGGGAACATCAGTCATAAAAGTATTGGCAAGTCCAAAATATATTGGATTAAATGCCACTATTAAAGCCCCATATAAAGCAAATTTTTGGTGTAAATTTACTTCTCTAAGAAGCCCATAATTCGCGATCGCACCTACTAATCCTAATGTTAAAGTTGAAAAGCGAAGTGCCGTAAATGAAAAACCAACTGGCAGGCAAAATAATGCTCCCCAAAAAATCTGAGCCAATAGGTTTGGCGCAGTCCAAGTTGAAATTTCTAACTGACCTTTTTCGATTAGATATTTTACAGAAAATCCATAAGCCCAGTCATCATTTAAACCAAAATTACCGAGAGGATTTACCAGGATTACCATCACAATCCAAATAGCAGTTATTATCAAAATATTGATAATGTCAGAGTTAAATAATAGCTTTGGTTTCATAACTTAAAACCTCGATTACATTGGCAATTGCCACTACTCAAAAAACTTAGCTAAGCCTAAGACATTGAAACAAAAAAAGCGTC
Organism: Microseira sp. BLCC-F43; assembly: GCF_041929235.1. Taxonomy (NCBI): domain Bacteria; kingdom Bacillati; phylum Cyanobacteriota; class Cyanophyceae; order Aerosakkonematales; family Aerosakkonemataceae; genus Microseira; species Microseira sp. BLCC-F43. Next base: position 18,309 of record NZ_JBHFNP010000135.1, on the reverse strand, counting down.
ATATCATGTCCGCTTGAATACCCATAGTTAGGACTGACACCCAGACGCTAAAGAGGCACCGGACGCGGAGAGTTTTAATTAAAGGCTATTTGTCGGAAATCATATCAATGACACCACGATCGACAGAGCCGGTTATCTATATTTCAAAGATTTGTAGCGACTGGTTTTACAGATAATTCCCGCTCCCAACAGTAGGGGAGGTTTGAAAGAAATATTTCATAGATGCACAGATTGATTGGTAAAACCAGTTCCTACACGCACCCGCGAAGCCCGTATACAATACTGATGCACCCAGACACTATTAAGGATGTAAATTTATATAAGGAAGTATTTTACCATATCTTTGTCAATTTTTGTCAAGTGGTAAATTTTAGTGAACTTACACTTGCTGAATCGTTTATCCTCTATGTGTTATAGCTGTTCAACACATCTGTCGGTGGCTGTGGGTAGTTAGATATCGAGGATAACCATAGCAGTGGAACTATTGTCTGTTTGCTCTAAAGCGAAGCGGTGTAAAGTGAAAGCTTGGACATAGACTCGTTGGTGATGTGGCGAGGCTCAAGGTATGGCAGGGGAATGGTGATATTGGTATGACGAGCAACGATTTCTAGAATGCCGGTTTTTGGGAAAAATTCTGGCTCGATCTACTTGACAAATCAACTAATTTCACGGATGATATTTTTATAATGGGAATCCGTGCGCCCATATAAGCCCTGGATAAATTCCGATTTTAACCGAGAATGGAATAGTCACCCGATTTTTGGGTAGTTAGATATCGAGGATAACCATAGCCATCCAACCATTGTCTGTTTCCTCTAAAGCGAAACGGTGTAACGTGACTGCTTTGACATCGACTCTTTGGTGATGTTTTTCTGGGTTGAGAGTTTCGCCCCTAGTAACGGCGTTGAGGTGAAAAAGGGTATCCTTTTGTGCGATGGTGACTTGTTGCGGACGGAGTAAAAGCAACTCGCTGTCTTTGTAGTAGATGAATTCTTGCAGAAAGTTGAATAGCAGCATGTCTAGCGCGTCGTTTTCCAGAGAGAAGGTGCGAGTTTGGTAGGGTGCGATCGCATCCAGGTTCTCGATCATAGTATTAACGGTAGCATCCCCAGCGGCGATGAAAAGAGCTTCCAGGTCGGTTCCCGTAGCACAGAAGGCGATGTCGGCGATCGCAATATCTTCTAAAAACTCGTATGGCATAGTATTATTGCTCGCATAATTTTAAACGATGGATGATTTCTGCTTGCTTTACCCTCAACTGCTTACCGATAAACACTAACTCGGTTGCATCTTGGTCAAAAGGTTCTAGTTCCCAGCGCCCCGCGACAAAATTAAACAGATAAATCTGGTCGTCAAATCGGATAAACCCTTTAGCGCGATAAACATCGGTTGCCAGACTTGCCACAAAATCATCGAAGCACTCGCGATTGAAATTGGCGCGGGAAGTATAGCTAAAAGATTCAAATTCTGGTTGGTGGACGTGGTGCGGGGGAGGTTGGGTGCGATCGCGTCCAATGCCGAACAGCAAATCAGCGTCTACTTTACAGCGGATGGTGGGTAAAATAGTGGCAATTTCGTTGATACTCCGCAACTTTGCTTCTATTTGTTCTAACTCAGATTCCGACACCAAATCTGCTTTATTTAAAAGGATAGTATCTGCGGCTGCGATTTGGATGCGGGTAGTATGTCCGATACTGGGATATTTGATCGTCAAATCCGCATCCATCACCGTTACAACGCCATCGAGTCGCACGGTTGGCAAGCTTTCTTGAATATCGAAAACCAGCGCATCCGGTTCCGCCACGCCGGTTGTTTCGACAATGATGTAATCCGGAGCGACGTTATCTATAATTTCATTGACAGCAGCTTCAAATTCTCCCAGCAGGGAACAGCAAACACAACCCCCACCCAAATCTGCCATCTCGACATTTTTCCCTTGAATAATTTTACTGTCGATGGCGATTTCGCCAAATTCATTCATCAAAATGGCGATCTTTTTGGGAAAAATATCGAGAACGTGGCGCAGGAGGGTGGTTTTTCCACTCCCCAAGGGTCCCGTAATTACCGTTAGCGGCGTGCGAACTTGCATCATGAGATTTCAGATTTCAGATTTCAGATTGCAGATTTTGGATGAGTCTTCTCACAAACCTTTAAAAATCTCTCTTCTCTTCTTCTCTTCTCTGTGTCCTCTGTGTCTGGAGTGGTTCGTTTCTCCTCTTATCCTTTAATATTACCAATCGGACTAAGGCGCACCACCTTCTTACTAATCCCAGCTAACTCAGCAGCTTCAATCACATCGTCGATATTTTTATAAGCACCTCCTGCTTCTTCAGCAAGTCCAGACCACGAAGTACTGCGAATATAAATACCTCGGTTTTCTAGATCTTTTTGCAGCTTTTCTCCCCGCCAAGTTTTGCGCGCTTTAGTCCGACTCATACTGCGTCCGCTACCGTGTGCGGTACTAAAGAAACTTTGCTCGCCGCTGCTAACTCCAACTAATAAATACGATCCGGTTTCCATGCTACCGCCGATGATAACGGGTTGACCAACGGTTTGATATTTTTGGGGGACATCTGCCATATGCGGACCAAAGGCGCGGGTTGCACCTTTACGATGGACTAAGAGATGGCGTTCAATTCCATCTACCATGTGTCGTTCGAGTTTCGCCGTATTGTGCGCTACATCGTATACGACACGCATTCCGAGGTCTTCTGCATCGGTGCCAAATATCTGGGAAAATACTTCGCGGATGCGGTGTAAGATTACTTGGCGATTGGCAAAGGACATGTTTAAACCGCACTTCATCGCCGTAAAATAAGCTTGTCCTTCGGGGGAGTGAAACGGCGCGCAGGCGAGTTCCCGGTCTAAAATTTTAATGCCGTACTTGCTTTCCATTACTTTGAGGAAAACTTGCAGGTAGTCGGTGGCGACTTGGTGTCCAAATCCGCGACTACCGCAGTGGAACATGACGACTACTTGATCTGGTTGGGTAATGCCAAAAGTTGCAGCTAATTCGGGGGCGAAGATGTCCTGTTTTCTGGCGACTTGTATTTCCAGATAGTGATTTCCCGATCCTAAAGTGCCTATTTGATTAAATCCTCGATCGATGGCTTTTTCGCTAATTTTTGCGGAGTCTGCACCCTGAATGCATCCGTTTTCTTCGGTGAGGTCTAAATCTTCTTGCCACCCATAACCGTTGCGGATGCACCACTGGGAACCTTGTTCGACCACTTGGCGAAATTCTTGCCGGGAAATTTTGACAAAACCAGTGCTTCCGACTCCGGCGGGTACTCTTTCGTAGAGTCTATCTACAAGTTGTTTGATATAAGGTTTAACGTCTTTATATGTGAGGTTTGTGACGACAAGACGCATTCCGCAGTTGATATCAAAACCGATACCGCCGGGAGAAATGACGCCGCCTGCTTCTACATCCATCGCCGCAACGCCACCGATGGGAAATCCATAACCAAAGTGTCCATCTGGCATACACAAGGCGTATTTTGTGATGCCTGGAAGCGTGGCGACGTTGGTGATTTGATCGTAGACGCCGTCGTCCATCTCGCGCATTAATTTTTCGGTGGCATAAATGCGTGCGGGGACTCGCATTCCTTCTTTGTAGGAAACGGGTATTTCCCAGACGGTGTCGGATATTTGTTGGATAATTTGTTCTATATTTGCCATGAGAAGCTCTCCAGGCTCTACTGTTTGCTATTTTAGGGAGGATTGTTTGATTGATTGTCTCTCTAAAGTTGGATAGTTTCTCGCTTCCTACCCGGAGAATATCTTTTTAACGAACCACTCCAGACGCAGAGGACGCAGAGGGAAGAGGTAGGTAGAGTTTGTGGGTACTTCACCCTTCTACTATTTGCCAGAAGCGATCGCTTTCTACCAAGGCATCGAAATCTGGGTCGTTTTTGGCTTGTTCTCTATATTTTGGATCGAGAGCGATCGCTCGTTCTAAGTTTTCTAATGCTTGTTTTGACCGCTCTTGTAAGGCATAGCAAAGGGCTTTGTTGTAATATGCATTAGCATATTTTGGTTCTATTTTCAAGGCGCGATCCAAAGTTTCGATTGCTTCTAGATCGCGTTCTAGTTTAATCAGCATTTCGCCTTTGTAGTTCCAAGCTTTATGGGAGTCGGGGTTGAGTGAGATAGCGCGTTCAAAGGATGCGATCGCATCTTCATACCGCTTTAATACGCCTAAAGCCAAGCCGCGATTAATCCAGGCTACTGCATCGTCTGGTTTCAGTTCAACCGCTTTGTCAAAGGATTTGAAAGCTTCCTCAGATTGTTCCAGGGTTCCTAATATTACACCGCGATTGACCCAAGCTTCGCGATCGCCCGGATTTATTTCCAATGCTTTATCGAAGGATGCGATCGCTTCTTCATAGCGTTTCAATTTTCCTAGAGTCATTCCCCGTTGGAACCAAGCTTTATCGTTTTCTGGTTGAAGTTCTACGAGTTGGTTAAAGGTGGAATATGCTACTTCATAACGTTTTAATTCTTTGAGGACTAAACCGCGATGATACAAGGTATCGGGGTCATCGGGTTTGAATTGCAGGGTTTTATCGAAGGATGCGATCGCTTCGTTATATTGCTTTAATTCCCAGAAGGCGAGGCCGCGATTATACCATACTTTGGCGTTATCTGGTTTGAGGTCGATGGCTTGTTCGTAGTTGGCGATCGCTTCTTCATAACGCTGTTGCGCTAATAATTCATCGCCTTTATTTACATAGTCATCTGGAATCAAAAATAACTGAGGATGATTCGCTTTGAGGCGTTCCATTTCTGCACTCAAAGCTATGACTTTTGGCATGACTTCGGGGATGACTGCTTCAGCGATAGAGATTGGCGATTTATCTGCTAATTCTTGCAATATTTGTTCTTTTTGCGCTTTAATTCCCTCGAATAATTCAGCCAACCTGGTCGAATAGGTTGTTTCAAAGCTTTCCAGATTATGTTGGGTTTTATCCTTTTGGGTTTCAATATCTGTCTGGAATTGGGACAAGAAAGCTGTGATGTCGCTTTCGAGTCTTTCCAGATTTTGTAATGCTTTATCTTTCCGCTTTTGGATCTCTGTCTTAACTAGGTTAAATTGACCTGCTACTTCGGTTGCCAATTGTTCTAAACTTTGCAACGTTTGCTTTTTCTTGTCTCGAATATCGGTTCGCGATCCTTCTACTTCATTGGCAAACTGGGATTCTATATTTTTCAAGCTGGCGATTATCCCATCCATTTGCCCTTGTATTTGGGCATGAGATGCTGAAATTTGACTGGTTTTCTCCCCTGCCATTTCTTCCATCTTTTGCAAAGCTTGCTCGTTTAACTGTTGAGCTTTTTTGGCTGCTTCTGAATGAATTAAATTCATTTGCGGCACAAAATCTTTCTCCAGCTTGCTCAGATTTTCCAAAAGTAAATCGCGGTGCTTTCTTCCTTCTGCCTGAAGTTGTGCTACTTGGTTGCCAAACTCGGTTTCGGCTTGTTTTAAGCTGTGCAATACAGATTCTTTTTCTCCTTCTACTTCCGACTGCATTCCCGCTAGCTGGGGTGCAAATTCGGCACTTAATTTTTCTAGGTTTTGTCCGATTAACCCGCGTTGCTTTTGCAATCCGGTTTGGAGTTCGGCTAGTTGGTTAGCAAACTCGGTTCCCAATCTCTGTAAATTCTGTAAAACTGCTTGCTTTTGCTGTTGGACATCGGTTTGCATTCCTTCTAGTTGCGGTGCAAAGTCGGCGCTGACTTTCTCTAAATCTTGAACGATTAAATCTTTTTGTTTATGTAAATTGGCTTGGATTTGGGCCATGCGAGTAGCAAACTCGGCTTCGGATTTTTCTAAATGTTGCAATACTGCTGCTTTCTGTCCTTCAACGGTTGCTTCAATTACCTGTAACTGGGGGGAGAATTCGGCGATCAATTTTGTTAAATTATCCAGCAGCAGCACTTTTTGCTGTTCTGCATCGGACTTGAGATCTACCAGTTGATGCCTCAAGTCTGTTTCTAAGTTTCTAATCCTGGCGTGGGCGGATTGGATTTGCGTTTCTAATTCTGCGATCGCTTGTGTTTTAGACTGGGATAATTCCGCGACCAATTTAGATGTATTTTCCCGTTTATCTCCGAGTTCCTGTTTAAAATTTTTGGCTTCGTCGTGGAGATCGTCTTCCAGATTTTGGGCTGATTCGAGCAATCGAAGCACTTCTTGATTTGCTTGCGCCAGCTTGGTTTCTAAATCTTTGACTTCTTTGAGGTGATTTCTGACAATTTCTGCGACTTGGTGAATCACCGCTTTCCGCAATAGGAATAAAGCTGCGATCGCACCCGCCAACAGCAGCGCTAAAATAGCCAGCATGACGTTAAACAGCGTCGTCGTCTGTGCCACCCTAGCATCGACTTGCTGTTGCACGCGCTGTTGTTGGCGCAAACGCTCCAATTCTTGCCGTTCCTGCTTGGAAATTCCAGGGGAAGTCTGAGCTAGAGTAGTTTGTTCGCTGACAAAACCAACAGACAATAGCAAGGTGGAAAGGACAACGTTGCGTTGGGATAGTATTAAGGCGAAAAGATTGAGATTCTGGCGCTGCATTTTAATCCCCCAAATTAACTGTTGTTCCACTACTTGCTAACCTGCTAATCGCTCAAGATATTACCACGGCTGCATTTTCAGATGCTAGCACGTTGTATGGAGCGTTGTGCTTTGATGCCAACCCGGAATTATTTGGCGAAAACCGTTAGCAGAACCGAACCTAACAGGTGATGGTGACCCAAACAGTTTAATCCTACCTGTTTTCCTAAGCGATCGCGCGCCGCCGGACTGTAAAACCGAACCCCACCCGGAGAAACGGGGATATACGCCGACTCGGACTCAGACTGCCTGCCGGTGGTGATATCGACCAAATAAAACCGACCGTTGGGACGCAACACGCGACTGACTTGCTGAAAAACTTGCTCAGGCGAGTCGTAGTGCAGAAAACTCAGCGTGTTGAAGACAGCATCAAACTGATTTTCTGCAAAAGGCAGCGCCGTTGCATTCCCTTCTATAAAGATGATACGGGGTCGGTGACGGTTGCGTTGACGCGCTTGCCGAATCATTTCCGCAGAAAAATCCAATCCCGTCGCTTGTAAAGTCGGTTCCTGACTTGCCAAACGGTCAAGCAGGCGTCCGGTCCCGCATCCAATATCGAGGACTTGCGCTTCCCTGGGTAACTCAACGTATTCGAGTAACCGCTGGTGAATTGCCTGATAAAATACCGATGGGAATAAGGTATCGTAAGCAGGTGCCCACCGATCGAATAGTTGCTGTTTGTTATTAGGTATCCGATGAATCATATCATGTCCCTGAGCAAAGGTTGTGTAACTGCTAATAGCTAATCGCTAATGGCGGTTCTGGAGGCAATTGACAATTAGCAATGAGCAATGAGCAATGAGCAATGAGCAATTAGCCATCCATACACTACCGATACTACCGAACATGATATCATTGATGTTTGTTGCCTTGGCGAATCGGGATTTCAATCCACAACTCGGTTCCCCGACCGGGTTCGGAAGAAAACAGCAAATTTCCCCCATGTTTTTCTACTACAATTTGGTAGCTGATGGCTAGCCCTAAACCCGTGCCTTGACCGACTGGTTTAGTCGTAAAGAAGGGGTCAAAGATGTGTTTCTTTACCGATTCTGTCATGCCTTTTCCGTTATCGGCAATCCGGAGCGTAATGCAATTATCTCCTGTAACTGCGGTGCTAATGCTAATTGTTGGTAAATCGCCTATTACCGATAACCCATTCCCCTGTTCCAGTGCATCAATTGCATTGCTCAAAATATTCATAACAACTGAATCAGTGGTGCGGCATAACATTCTACCCAAGGTAAATTGCCGTATTCTTTAATCACCACGATTTCACGCTTTCCCGTTTGAGGACGCAGGCGATGTTGCAATAGTACCAGGGTATTATCGCTCCCTTCGTGAATGTCAACAGCTTTCATTTCCGCTTGTTCTAAGCGAGAGAAGTTGCGTAAGGATAGGACAATTTTACGGATGTGGTCTGCCCCGCTTTGCATTGAGGATAGTAGTTTGGGGAGGTCTTCTAAAATAAAGTTGACGTCGATTGCTTCGCCTTCCTCTTGAATTTCCGGCGCTGGATGGGGATAGTGTTGGGTATAAAGCTGCAATAAGCTGAGCAATTGTTGAGTATATTGTTTGGCGTAGACGAGGTTTCCGTAAATAAAACTGGTGGGTTTGTTAATTTCGTGGGCGACGCCAGCAACGAGTTGACCCAAACTCGACATTTTTTCGCTTTGAATTAATTGCGCTTGGGTTTTTTGTAGCTGGGTTAAAGTTTGAGCGAGGCAAAAAGCTTGTTCGTTGGCGATTTTAACTTGTGCTTCAGATTGCGCCAGCAGGCGCGATTGATTGATTGCGATCGCTAGCTGATCCGTCACCGCACGCAGCAGTTCAATTTCCCTTTCTCTCCAATTCCAAGGCGAAGTCCTCACGCAAGTTAAATAACCCCGTTCGCAATTTTTTAGCAATACCGGCAAGGCGACGTAACTGCCTATTTCTCCCACAGTTTTTGTAATTCTGGGTTCGGTAAAAACATCATCTTTAAATTTCGCATTTTCTCAGACTTCCCACCAATTTTTCCAAATTTTTGACATCGAAATATCCCAAATGGGAAGGCATTTCTTGTCGCCGATGTTCCCAGACGACTTCTAGCATTTCCTCCTCTACTCGATACCAACTAAACATCACCCGATCTAAGCATAGCAACTGTGCTACTTCATCCACGGTGGTTTGTAAAATTGTTTCCAGGTCTAGGGAAGCGCGAATCCTAGCTGTAATGCGATTTAACAGTGCTTCTTGGGCGGCGCGTTCTTTAGTTTTATCGAATAATTGCAATTGCCATCCCGCAGCGTTCGTTGCCCCAAATAAAAGCGTTCCCACCACCGAAGCTAATAGATTCAGCGCTGTTAGTTCCTGTTCCAAATTTGCTTTCGGAATCGCCAATCCTACAGACCAATTAGTAAACTTGAGCGGGGCGTAGGCGACATAAACCCATTCTCCCTCAAGTTGCACCAGTTTAACTTCCCGCTGACGGTTCACCATCGATTTGGCAATTTTAGCCAGGCTGGGATTTGCCTCGTTTAAAAAACTCTTAGGCTCTTGAATATATAACCGATTTGGATAGGTAATTGGCACGCCTTGACTATCGAGGGCAAATGCATAACTTCCCCGTCCAATCCCCAGGCGAGATCTCGCTTCTGTGATGCGGTCAATTGGCACAATTCCTGCTAATACACCGATGGGTTTAGCTTCGGTTTTAGATGGTTTAGATGGAAGATTTAACCGCATTAAAAGCGGATTTGTCGATAAATTTTGAGCGATTGAAGGACTCGAGCGTATCGGCACTGCAATGCTAACTTGCCTGACTCCGGTAAAGCGGGAAATTAACAGATCGGAGACGTTTGCTTTGCCTGCGATCGCTTGTTTAAAGTAGGCGCGATCGCTCAAACTTTTCCCCCTGACAAATCCCGTCTTAGTTGTATAATAATACCCAGCGCGATTTGCCATCAATAACATGTGATAATCCGGCTGCTCTATTTCTTCTTTTAAGAAAGGTTCTGCCTTCCACCATTTCATCGACCTACCGCTTGAATTATTAGCTAAACTTTCAACATAATATATCATAAACGCCAACCATTCATCAATTTCATGGCTCGTTATTTTAACTTCAATTAAAGCTTTTTCTTCTAAGTTTTTTATAATTAAGCTGCGAAGGATCCAATAACTGGTGAATGCCTTTCCCCCCACAATCAAAATTAAGCTGCCTATTACCAGGGAGGAAATCAATTTTTGCGGCAGTCTTCCCGGCTTATATTTACGTTGCCAAACCTGAGATATGCTGGTTTTACCCAATTGCCGGGTGGATGACGAGCAAAGTTCAAAAAACATTTCTCCTCTCCTTATTTTTCGCCCTACCAGAGTTATATTTTTCTATTTCCTAGCTGCACCCAAATCAAGCAATAAGGTTTCTAAATTCTCTTGTCAGCCTTAATTTCTCAATCTATCATTATTAAATCGTAATTTTTAGCCTCTCAAAACAAACGCTTTAGAAAAAGTAATTTATCGAAAATTCTATTCTTAAATGGTTTACATAGGTTAATTCGTATCGCCTTATACTGAAATAAGAAACCCGGTTTCGCAAAGAAACCGGGTTTCTAGAGGACAAAAAGGAAAGATATTAGCGACTGCGCTTATAAAAAGGCTTCTTAACCACAACTCCCGGATAAACCTTACCGCGAATTTCCACTTCTATTGGCTGTTTCACCGTTGCTAACTCAGTCGAAACGTAAGCAAGTGCAACGGGATAACCCAAAGTCGGAGAAAGAGTTCCGCTAGTCACTTCTCCCACAATTTCCCCTTGATACAAGACGGGATAGCTGTGACGGGCGATATTGCGTCCTTGCATTCGCAATCCTACTAACCGCCGCTTTACTCCAGCAGCTTTCTGTTTTTCCAAAACAGATCGACCAATAAATTCTCCTTTAGTATCGAGGTGAACCAGCCAATTTAACCCAGCTTCTAGGGGCGTAGTTGTATCATCAATATCTTGTCCGTAAAGTGCCATTGCTGCTTCCAAGCGCAGGGTATCTCTAGCACCCAAACCGCAGGGAATCACCCCAGCTTGATGCAGACTGCGCCACAATTCAATCCCCACTTCTGGGTCTACCATGATCTCAAATCCATCTTCGCCGGTATAGCCAGTGCGGGCAATAAAAGCGGGTTGATTTAACACGGTCGCTTCTAAATGACCAAATGGCTTCACCGATGTCAAATCTTCTTTAACCAGGGGTTGAACATAGCTAACAGCTTTTGGCCCTTGAACTGCTATTAAAACTTTTGACGATGAAATGTTTTGAAAATCGATTTTAGCGGGTTCTAAGTGCGACAAAAGCCAGCGTTTATCTTTCTCAGTCGTAGCCGCATTAACAATAATAAACCCCCACTGTTCGCCCGTTCCAGTCTCGCCCTGGTAATAAAAAATAATATCGTCAATAATTCCAGCATTGGGATTTAACAACACCGTATACTGAGCTTGACCTGGTTGCAGGCGGCTCAAATCTGAGGGAACTAAGCGCTGGAGTTGTGCGATTAAATTTTTTCCCCGCACAACAAATTTTCCCATGTGGGAGATATCGAACATGCCAGCAGATGTTCGCACAGCCTGATGTTCTGCGCCAATGCCACTGTATTGCACGGGCATTTCCCATCCCGCAAAAGGAGTGAGGCGCGCTTTGAGTTCTACAGCTAGATCGAATAAAGGAGTGCGAGATAAAAGTAATAGGTTTTCCGGTTGTTCGCTCATTGTTAGGACAAAAGTGACAGAGATGATAAATATAACTTACAGGACTTACGCAAAGAAACCGGGTTTCTCTGAAAAAAGAGAGCGCAGCCAGAAACCCGGTTTCTAGGTTCATTAAAGACTAACAATGAGTCTTCTGTGCGGTCAATAAATTATTTTGTTGCAGCCATCTGGTTGGCAATTTCATCGGTTTTGGCAGCCATAACGAAATCATTTTGGTGCAGTCCGCCGATCTCGTGAGTCCACCAACTAACGGTTACTTTACCCCATTCGGTGAGCAAAGCTGGGTGGTGACCTTCTTTTTCTGCTTCGTCGCCGACGCGGTTGGTAAATGCTAAAGCTGAAACAAAGTTGGGAAACTTGTAAAGGCGCACGAGGCGTGATATCCCTTCTACCTCAACTACGTCCCAGTTTGGAACTTGGGGTGTGAGTTCTGCTATTTGCTCAGAGTTGAGACGGGGTACACCGCCAGAGCAAGGTACGCATTTTTGTTGTGTCAGCTGTTCCATAGTCTCGATACCTTCGTTTTGGAAGTCCAGCCAAAGCCTGTCTGCAAAGGTACTTTACCACAAGATGCGTTCTCGTTTCTACAACTGTCCTGAGATCCGAAACAACTCCAATTCTGCACCATAATACCGTTGCGTGCGACCCATCGGCATCATTCCCAACCGTTGCGTCACCCGAATCGATGGGTAATTTTCTGGTTTGACCACCGCATAAATTACTGGTAGCTTGAGAACCTTAAATCCATACTCAAGCGCCCATCTTCCTGCTTCAGTAGCGTACCCCTTACCCCAAGAAGCTTTCCTAAAATGCCAACCCACCTCGTAATCTTGTGTCAAATTACCTTGATTGTCGGGCAATTGTTTGAGTATAATCGCCCCTACAATTTGTCCTGTTTCTTTTTCAACTACTGCCCAAGAACCCGTGCCATTATTGAGTATTGCATATTTTTCTATTGTTGTTTCCATTGCTGCCTTTTGTGCCTCGACACTCGCTGGAACTCTGCTGTTAATAAACCGCATCACATCCGGATCCCCGTAGATTTTAAAAGCCTGTTCTGCATCTGTTTCAGGATTCCAGTCGCGAATTATCAGGCGAGTCGTTTCAAACAAGGCGTTCATCAGCAAACTTCTATTCCAGGAAAAAGTTAGACAAACCAGCTTTCTCTAACAATACCTTCGCCAAATCCGACACCCTTAAGCGTGCGGCTATACAAACTTTGGCTGCCAAAGCAGCCTGTAAGGATTTGAGCCTGCTTTGGCAGGCTTTGTTTGTGTAGCCACATGCTTTAGCATGTGGGCGTTTCAGAAAATTGGCTCAGGTATTATTAGATCACCCCGGTTTCTTTATTTTAACAGTTTATCACCCGCCATATTGCTCCGCTTGCATTCCCCAAAGCAACGCATATTCACCACCTTGCCCCAGCAGTTCTTCATGGTTTCCTTGCTCAATTAAATGTCCCTCCTTGAGGACTAAAATGCGGTCAGCCATGCGAACCGATGCCAGACGATGGGTAATCAGCAGCGTCGTTTTTCCTTGAGTCAGCGAAGCGAAACGACGGTAAATTTCGTACTCGCTGCGGGGGTCTAATGCTGCGGTTGGTTCATCTAATATTAAAATCTGGGCATTGTGCCGCATAAAAGCCCTCGCCAATGCTAGTTTTTGCCACTGTCCCCCCGATAGTTCGGTGCCGTCAAATTGCTTTCCTAATAAAGTTTTATAGCCTTGCGGTAACTCTTCGCACAGTTTATCTAAACCCGCTTGTTGACTGGCTTTTTTGATTTGTTCTAAATCTGCCAAAGCTGGAAGGTTTCCCAAAGCAATGTTTTCCCCCAAGCTGAAACTATAGCGACCAAAATCTTGAAACGCGACGGCTATTTGTCTTCGCCAAGCAATTACATCTAAATCTCTTAAATCTGTGCCATCGAGCCAAATATTCCCCGCTGTCGGGTCATAAAGTCGCGTCAAAAGCTTGACAATTGTCGTTTTTCCTGAGCCATTTTCCCCCACTAAAGCCACAGTTTCCCCCGGACGCAGGGGAAAGGAAATATTGGCTAATGCCTCCCTACCATCAAGATAGCAAAAGCTGACGTTATCAAACTGAATTCCCAATTGAATTTGTGCGGGGACGGGTTGGGGATTTAAACTTAAAATCAGCGAGGGTTTGGTTGCCAAAAAGTCTAACAGTCGCCCCATATTTAGCAAGACTTCGTAAAGGTTGACCGTTACGGCGATCAGGATGAAAAGTCCCCGTTGAATGTATGCAAGTGACTGGACGAATAAAAGGACATTTCCGGGACTGAGGTTGCCGCTAAAAGCTTGCTGCACGATCCAGTAGAATGCGAACGCATTCCCCCCCGCACTCAACAAGGCTAAACTCGTAGACCATCGCGCTTCTTTGCTGCGAAACCGCCGCATTTCCCCATGCAACTCATCAAACGCACCTTTGTAACGGTCGATTAAAAAATTACCCAATCCAAACAACCGCACCTCTTTAGCATAAGTATCCGTCAGCATCACCGAAGCACAATACTCCATCCGTCGCGCTTGGGGACTCTTCCCCGCTGCCAGTTCCCAGGATTTTTCCCGCAATCGCAGGGAAACATAACTTTGAGGTAAGGTTGCTATTAAAATTAGCAACGGCACCCACCAACCTAAAGGAAACAACAAACCGAACATCGCCAGGGTGGTAAACAATTCCCTTCCCCCAGCACTTAGCACTTGCAGCAAATAAGATGGTTGGTAAGCTGCTGCTTGTTTTATTAGTTGTAATTGGTCGTAAAAACGCGAATCTTCAAACCGAGTCAAGTCTAAAAAACTGTCCGCTTTCCGCATTAGTAACAGGTTAATATGCGCGGTGAGTTTCTCATTTAAATTACCCTGCGCTAAACTATCCCAAGGGTTCAAGAGCGATTCAACTAACAGCGCTGCAATCCAAGCCGCAATTAACATTCCCGCTGTGGTACTATCGACTTGCCGCCCTTGCGTCAGCGCTGCGGTTACCGTATCTACAACTTGCTTGGTAATCCAAACCCCCGCCGCCGGAATTGCCCCCTGTAACAGAAAGCTGATAGTAACATAAAATGTCTCTTTGGCTGCCGCTGTCCACAATACCGCCACGGAACGACAGAATACGCCCGCGTAATTGGTTATCCTTGCGATCGCTTCCCTTAGTTTGCGATTCACAACCAACTCCTTGCCATTAACTGCCTTCGTCATACAAATATATTACAAAAGGCATTTACGTAATTTAACGATTATGGCGCCCGATTGCCAAAATTCACGATTTAGTGCCGTATATCTTAAGCTCTTAACATAGAGCCGTATATCCGACGATAATGACCAATATTTATCATATTACCCACATCGATAACTTACTTTCTATCTTGAATTCAGACGGGTTAATTGCAAACAGCAGGTTACGACAAGAGCGAATTGACTACCGTGATATTGCTCACGAGCGCATCCAGGATCGGCGAGCAAGAAAGCCCGTTCCCTGTAGTGCAATAGGAACATTGCACGATTACGTACCGTTCTATTTTGCCCCACACTCTCCCATGCTCTATGCCATTCACAAAGGCAATCTAGAGCGCTATTTCCAAGGACAAAATTTTGTAATTCACCTAGTTTCTAAAGCAGAAGATATTGAGGCTTCAGGCTTGGATTTTGCGTTTACCGATGGTCATGCAGTCATGGAGTATACCAGCTTTTACGATGACCTTGAAGCATTAGAGTACGAGATTGACTGGGAACTTATGGAATCAAAGTATTGGTTTGACACCGAAGATGACCCGAATCGTAAATGGCGAAGACAAGCCGAGTTCTTGGTACATCAATTCTGTCCCTGGACGCTGATAACAGAAATATGTGTGATTAATAATACAATTCAAACCCAAGTTCAACAAATATTACAAAACTTTAACCACCAGCCGCCCGTTATGGTTTACTCTCATTGGTACTACTAGAATCATTAAATAGTACAATAGTACTAAAAAGCAGTTAAAGGAAATGATTGAGTTCAAGCAAGGCAACCTGCTGGAAGAAAAAGCAGAAGCCCTAGTTAACACCGTTAATTGTGTCGGTGTCATGGGTAAGGGTATCGCCTTGCAATTCAAGCAAGCCTTTCCCGAAAACTTCCGTCAATATGAAAAAGCCTGTCGCGCTGGTGAAGTAAAACCAGGGCGTATGTTTACGGTTCAAACAGGTAATATTTTTTACCCAAGATACATTATTAACTTCCCTACCAAGCGCCATTGGAGAGGCAAGTCAAAAATTGAAGATATTAAAAGTGGACTGGTGGCGCTAGTTGCAGAAGTGCGGCAGTTGGGTATTAATTCAATAGCCATTCCACCTTTAGGTTGTGGAAATGGTGGCTTGAATTGGGCAGCGATCAAGCCCCTGATTGAATCAGCATTTACCGAACTGCCAGATGTGCAGGTAGTTATCTTTGAGCCTTCAGTAGCACCCGCAGCGGAAAAAATACGGGTTGCTACTCCTACACCTAATATGACCCGTGCCCGTGCCCTATTCATTAGCCTGCTGGAACTATACGGAATTCCGGGTTATCGATTGACCAAGTTAGAAATCCAGAAACTTGCTTATTTCTTGCAAATAGCTGGTGAACCTTTGAAGTTACGTTATGTCAAACATCAATACGGTCCTTATGCGGAAAACCTCTATCACGTATTGCAACGTCTCGAAGGGCATTACATTCGCGGTTATGGTGATGGAACGACAGGTAACGCCGAAATTTATGTATTACCCGCAGGTAGAGAAGCAGCACAAAGTTTTCTAGAAAAAGAACCCGATGCACAAAAGCGTTTAGAGCGAGTTAGCCGCCTGATCGATGGTTTTGAGACTCCCTACGGATTAGAACTTTTGGCAACCGTTCACTGGGTTGCTCAAGAAGAACCCAAGGCAGCAAAAGATAGCCAAGTTGCGATCGCACTCGTACATCAATCGAGCGATCGCAAGCGTCAAATCTTCACTGAACAACACATTCGCAAAGCTTGGCAGCGTCTTGATCAGGAAAACTGGATTAACTCATCAAAGTGAAATATGGCGATACATGGGTAACACAGGTGCGATCGCAATTCTTAGTGAGTCGCATCACAGTCGTCAACCGGAAAAGTGCGATAATGAAAGAGTGAGAGAAAAGGCGGAAGCAACATCATTCCCAAGGGGGATAACTTATGAACCGCAAACTTTTGGCGACTTTAACCCTGGTAACTCCGCTATTTTTTACAAGTGCGGTCAACGCTGCGAATCCGCAACACGTAGAGCAGCTGTTGTCAACCAGGGAATGTTTCCAGTGCGATCTGTCGGGTGCGGACCTCAGCGGCGCACATTTAATCGGTGCTGACTTGCGAGAAGCTAATCTGCAAGGCGCTAACCTGCGAGAAGCCAACCTCGAAGGCGCTGACTTAACAGGGGCAAACTTGACAGGCGCTAACTTAACGTCTGCTTTTTTAACCAACGTTGATTTTAAACAAGCCGATCTCGACAACGCCAATTTGACACGTGCCACGATTTATGACTCGAATGTCTACAGGGCATCCATGAACAACCTGAATATCACCGATGCTGATATCTTTAACACCGCGATTGGTATTGGTGGCGAAGATGGAGAAATCCCCGACTGGAACCAGCAGGTTCTTGAGTAATTCCCACCTCTCCTCCTTACTTATTTTGACCATCCCACTGTCTCAAACCCAGTGGGATTGTCTTCCCATCCCCGACTCTCCCATCAACCATCATGTCTGGCGCCTGCAACAATTAAATTTTCTTCAAATAAAATTTAGGGGGGGTTTGGGATTGATCTTCTGGTTTTTTTGTGTTATTATTCGATTGTTATAATGGGGATATTTGTCAAAATAAGATTTAGGGAAAGATTTGCATTATAAGATAAAGTATAAGGAAATTTTCTGCAAAAAGCAAGGGGTAACTGAAAAAAGCCCTGGATAGAGATGGGGAAGTAATCGGGTTTGCCAATCTGGGCATGATAAGCTGCTACGCACCTAATTTGAGAGTCAAATTTTGCCTTCTTCTTGTGGGGTGGGCATCTTGCCCGCCTCTTTATTGGATTTAAATGCGTAGCAGCTTAAAAGGCGGCGACGCAAGAGATACAGATTGGGAAACAATCCGAAACAAAACCTTGCCGAGATTGCTGGCAGACTATCAAAAGTATGAAGGTGATAAATATTGGGGAGGGATTGAAAAGTCGAGTAATATGATGTCCGGCTAATGACCCTGAATAAAAATCTCTGCCAAGTGATTGCTAACTATGGGTGATTAACCGGACATCATATAATGAGTTTATAGGTTGGTTTCAATTATGACCAGTATTAGACAGTCAATTTAACATCACTTCAGGGTTATTTGATAAATAAGATATAGAACTATAGTGGAAAGTTTATTGGAGAATGCCCTGATAGAGAGGGAAACTGCTTAACTAACAACCTCTCATTGCAGTCGAAGATCAAAATTGAAGAACAAATCCGCGATTAGGCAAAAAAATATGAAAAAAAAATACAGATAAACAAGTAGCAAAAAACCGTAAAGTACGGAGAGAAGATTAAAATTTGTAAAAAGGGGAAAAAAATGGCAAAAATTCGCATAAGCTAAGAATCGTGTTTTAAAGAAACCAGACCGAAAGATATTAGAGATTAAATGCCCGATGTAAAAACAATACCGGGAATAAAACAACTGTGGGAAAAAACCCAAGGCAACTCCCAAATATGCGTCGCGATTCTAGATGGGTTAGTTGACCAGAATCACCCTTGTTTTGCCAAAGCAAATCTCACCAGACTGCCCACATTAGTACCGGGAGACGCAACACCCCAAGGGGATATGTCCACCCACGGCACTCACGTTACCAGCATCATTTTTGGTCAACATAGTTCCTCAATACCAGGAATTGCACCCCGATGTCGCGGGTTAATTATTCCAGTCTTTA
>NZ_JBHFNP010000134.1:0-4425 GCF_041929235.1 Microseira sp. BLCC-F43 | reverse complement strand
GTTCCCTTTTTGGGGTCCCGCTAAAAAAACGAAGCCGTATAAGATACGGCTGCAATCTGCTATAACTATCCGCACCTGCAACAGCAGGCGTCGGACTCTACCGAAAAACCCAGGCTGCTTCCATACCATATTTTTGTATTTTTGTCAAATTAAGGACAATAGGTTCGCCTCTGCCAAGAAAGATGGGGAGTAACAGCAGGCTCAGTAGCCGTAAGGATGACCTCGCCATTAGCACCTTTTACCCATCCCGTAGCTTCTACAATCTGCTCCCTTGCCCCTCTGCTCCCCTGCCCCTCTGCTCCTCTGCTCCCTTGTCCAAGAGTCACCCAATCTACCACAATCGCGTCAGTGGCGATCGCTTCCGGTAGACTGGGTGGCAACCCGCCGCGACCAGTAACAACAAATCTACTCTGCTGGGAAGCCACAGAACAGCGTCGATCGATTAAAGTAGCGACATCGACAACTGCCTGGGGTAATTCGACTAACCCGGAACTAGGGTCAACATCGGGGGTATTAATTTCTACAACGCCGCTGAATTCAACCCCGCGTTGAGAAGTAGCAGTGATGTCGCTTTCTGGAGTATCTAGGATTGGCGGTCGCCGAAACGATGTGCCAAAAATGCCTTCGGCGTTGATGGTAACTCGACCGCCAGAAGCTTGTTGAGAATTAGCGCTGATGTCGCTATTTTCTAGAGCGGCTAAAGTACCTGTAGCGATCGCAATATTACCCCCTGTAGCTTCACCAGAGGCATTAGTAGTAATCCTGCTACCACGGCGCAACTGTAACGAGCGGGAAGTAACTTGGATGTTACCGCGATCGCCCCCGGCAGTTTCTGCTTGCAGCGAACCGTTGTCTAGAAGGATTGAACTTGCCTCTACAATCAGATTGCCAGCCGCCCCTGCATTTGAGCCTTGACTGCTTACACTTAATCCAGCCGTATCCCGAATAATCAACCGATCTGTTTCAATTCTCAAGTCACCAGCATCTCCCGTACCCCTCGTTACAGTAGCCAATGAGCTGCGCTCTCCACCACCCGCTCCGCTTAGTTCCACTAACTCCCTAGCCCTAACCGTCAAAGTACCCCCCGAACCCGCACCCGTTGTAGCAGCTTGTACCAGTGCGCCATCCCGAACAATTAAACGTCCCGTCTCAATGCTCAAATCGCCAGCATCTGCGGTACCAAAAGTCGAAGTACTTAATAAGCTGCTGCCTCCAAAACCAGTTCCGCTCACTTCCACAAATTCCGAGGCATTCACGCTCAAACTTCCTCCTCGACCTCCTGGTTGAGTACCAGCTGTTACTTGTCCCCCACCCCGAACAATTAACCTGGCTGTATTAATCGTCAAGTTGCCAGCAGCACCAGTACCACCAAAAGAAGAAGCCGATACCACAGCTCCATTCTTGACGGTTAATTGTGGAGTAGTAATCGTCAAGTTTCCCGCTGTTGCGGCAGCCTGAGTCTGAGTAAATATACCGCTAAAACCACCGGAGGGAATCTGGTCGCTGACTTCCACCGACTCAGTAGCCGTTACGGTCAAATTTCCCCCCGTTCCCTCACCGAAAGCTACAGCTTGTACTTGCGCCCCACCCCGAACAATTAACCGCCCTGTTTTAATAGTTAAATTTCCTCCTGCACCCGTGGCGTCGAATTGAACTGAATTAAATATGCCGCTGCGAATCGGATCGCCATCTATTACAATGTCGCCAATGCCGATCGCTTCTATTGACTCTTCTGCTGTTACTGACAGCGTTCCCGCCGCTCCTTGACCAAATGTACTGGTATCTATCCTTGCTCCATCTTGAAGAATTAACCGCTTAGTTTCCAAGATTAAATTGCCCCCAGCACCTGTTGCTCCTGGATAGACTTGAGCGCTCAGACTACTAGCAGACGGCGGCGAGACTGAGTTTCCGATCAATTCAACTGACTCTTGTGTGCGTACTGTAACCGTTCCTCCCGGTTTAGTTCCCAGGGTAGCGGCACCAATCGTGGAACCATCTGTTAGCGTCAAGCGCCTTGCGCGCACTTGAATATCACCGCCGCCTTCTCCACTAGCATCGACTAATGCCAGCTGCGACAGATGAATATCTCCAAAAGTGGGAACGCTATCGTAGCCCAAAGCATAGCCTTTTTCTGTAGGAGTCAAGCTGACATTGCCTTCTCCTGTAACGCTGCCTAGTTCAATCCGTCCTCCAGCTGTACCCAAAGTTCCGCCTTCGAGGGCTACATCACCGCCAACCAAAGCTAAAGTTTGATTAGGCTGTACGCGCAAACCTAAAGTGGAATCTCTCAACTCAGATGTTTGCACCAGAATTCTGCCCGGATTTGCCCCGTATTGCAAGCCAATCGGCACGCTAATAGTTAACAAAGGTTGAGTTTGATTTGCTGCGGCGCTAAAAAAAGTGCCATCGGCAAAGTTTAACCTAGTTGCCGTACTTGCTAAAAACGAGCCGCCGATATTCAAACGAGCATTTGGGCCAAAAATAATTCCATTCGGATTGAGCAAAAATAAATTAGCCGTACCGTTAGCTTGAATCAACCCATCAATATGAGAAATTGACCCACCCGTCACCCGACTAAAGATATTTTGAACATCTAGCCTGTTGTTAAAGTGCGCCTCACTACCAGTGGGAACGGAAAATTCCCGAAAGCTGTGGAACAAGTTGCCGCCTGCTGGCGTTCCTCCCTCAATCGCGATCGCGTTACCCTGTTGCGTGACGATGGAATTAACTCTTAGCGTTGCATCCGGGACAATTTGCGCTGCCGTGGGGTGGGAGGTTAATAAATAACACAAAGCGCTACCGTTAAGTAGCCAGTGCAGCAGATGAGACTTATTCATCATCTGAAATAGTTATTGGCGGACTGGTATTGTTATATCACCAATAGAAGCGATCGCATTTCACCCAAATTGGTGATAGGGGTACAACCTGACTTTTCCTGCTATTTTTTTGTCAGTGCGTTCGCTAGGAGGCCATCACCAAAGTTTCTTTGTATATCTCTGGTTTCCTTGCTCAACGATTTTTCCGAGAAACCCGGATGGGTGAGCGTAATTCCTGTATCAGTTAAGCTAAATACATTGTTCGTTCTCCAACTTGAGGATGAAGTGTAATGTTGCAATTGGCTAAGTTCCTGGTTAGGCAAACCACTGAATTAAAACTAATCTTCTGGGTTTTAGGTTTGTTGATTGGACTGCTGCAAGCATGGGCGTATCGGTTCAGCTTATCCTCAGAAGATGCAGTTTCATATTTGGATATTGGCGATGCTTACCTGAGAGGCGATTGGCATAGGGCTATCAATGCCTATTGGAGTCCTTTATATTCTTGGTTACTGGGATTTTTTATCGCTATTCTTCAACCTTTGCCCTATTGGGAATTTTTTGTGGTTAAACTTGTCAATCTCTTCATCTTCTTAGTTGCATTCGCCAGCTTTGATTTTTTTCTGCAACAGCTGATTAAGTATCAACGGAAAACCCAGCAGACGACATCGAAGCGATCGCGCGAACTCCCTGAGTGGATCTGGCTGATTATGGGCTATGCGCTTTTCCTCTGGGTATCCTTGAAATGGATAGGAATTCATTTAGATGCACCCGATAATGCGACAGCAATCTGTGTTTACTTGGCTAGTGGCTTGCTGCTGCAAATGCAAAACCGAACCGCTAACTGGAGGACTTACCTTTTATTTGGGATTGTTCTCGGTTTAGGCTATCTGTCTAAATCGGTGATGTTTCCTCTGGCATTTGTGTTCTTGGGAGCAAGTGTTGTGGTGAGTTGTTTTGATCCAGAAAATGTTCCAGAACACGGGCAGTTGATGTTGCGCCGTCAAACTGTTTTACGTCTGCTAGCTGCACTACTTGCTTTTACGATCGTCGTAGCGCCTTTTATCGCAGCAATTTCTGTTTCAAAAGGTCGTCTGACATTTGGCGATACTGGAAAAATTAATTATGTTTGGACGATCGCTAAAACTGTTAAAGGCGACAAACATTGGCAGGGTAAAGAACCGAACTCAGGTATCCCAAAACATCCAACACGACAAATTTTTGATGTACCTGCCACCTATGAATTTGGCACACCCGTCGGTGGCACAAGTCCCACTTGGTACGATCCTTCCTACTGGTATGACGGCTTAAAATTTAGCTTTAATCTACGTCAACAGTTACAAATATCAAAAGCAAATCTAGCGTATTACTACCAGCTATTTTTAGGCAGTTTGCTCTTGGGATATTTCCTTTTGGTGTACGCAGGGGGTGATGTTCGCACTTCACTCCAGCAGTTAGTAGCAAATTGGTTTTTATGGCTCCCAGGTGTTACAGGACTGGGAATTTATCTGTTAGGAGTGAATATGCCAGCTGCCTTTTGGTCACCACGGTACATTGCTCCATTTGTCGTGCTGGTATTTGCAGGTGTATTTTCCAGCGTACATCTGCTGAA
>NZ_JBHFNP010000133.1:0-35532 GCF_041929235.1 Microseira sp. BLCC-F43 | reverse complement strand
TATGTCCATTTCAAATGTCGGTCCTGGTTTTTCGGGAATTACTCGCCGCCTAGAAACTACTGCTAGCAACAGCATTACTGTGAATGTCACCGCGACTTCAACGCTTGAAAGTGCCGCTAACAGCGAGCGCCTGGTTCTTTATGTGATAAACATGGGCAACGATTGGGTGACTGTAGACCACCGTAACGACGCTGTTTATGGACAAGGAATCATGCTTTCTCCTAATGGAGGAACTTATTTAATTGAGTCGGGAAATTTGGAGAAAAGGCTGTTACATGCCATTTGTGCTGCGGGGCGAACTACTACGTTAGCTGTTTATGAAGGTACTGGTGAAGCAGTAGCACAGACTTAATATGCCGGTGATTAATAAAAATGTTTTGTTTGTTAACACCCCGGGTGCGACTTTTTTGACCCCCATGAACTTAGAGGGTGTTTCTGTCAGCGTCATTGGTTGGAATCGGCTTACACCAAACAATACTTGGTGCGATTACTGATGGATATACTGACACTGCAACTGGTTGGGGGTGTGTAATAGATGGAGCCTACCGCGCTTTTTTTGAGATAGATTTAGGAGTTGATAGTAGGTACTACGTCGAAGCGCGAATAGGTATCCTTCTGGCAGAAGGATGGGAGCGTGGTGAAGGTATTTGGTTTATTGAAGCATCTCCTACCTCGAGTCCTCCCAATACTTGGATCGCCAGATATATT
The DNA here is from genome assembly GCF_041929235.1 of Microseira sp. BLCC-F43. Classification (NCBI taxonomy): domain Bacteria; kingdom Bacillati; phylum Cyanobacteriota; class Cyanophyceae; order Aerosakkonematales; family Aerosakkonemataceae; genus Microseira; species Microseira sp. BLCC-F43. Next base: position 34,824 of record NZ_JBHFNP010000133.1, on the reverse strand, counting down.
CGTGCCTGGGCTATTAAATTTAGGCCAACTGGAGTCGAAAGAGTAGGAGTTGTTCCAGCATGGGTTAATCGAAGGTATTTACGAATTGCGGCGGGAGATTGTGGACAGGGGTATGTTGAATTACGGATTTATGACTTAAAAGTCTGGACTTTTTCTGCACCTTAAAAAATCAAATAACTGAGTATGGGGGAAAGTATTTCATGCTTTGATGCTGGAGAGCTTCCCCCAGTGCCGTGGCAAGTCTACCCCCGGTAGTAAATTACTGGGGATTGAGATATCCAATTCGCCAAACTCGGAGGCAATTGAGCGTTAACTCAGAAAATCATACCGCGCTCCTGGGGAAGTCAATCCGGAGAGCCGCAAACAGTAGACAGGCTTGAAAGTCTTCTGGCTCCTAGTCAGGAAAGTCAGCTAAAATTTCCCTAGGCGTTACATTGTCTGCTAAAGTCTCTAAGATGTCGCTAACGCGAATTCTCATGCTAGCTACCCATCCAGGGAGGACCTCCACATTTGCCTGGGGTTTGAGTAATTCGACTAAGTAAATTAGCTTTATCTAACATATATCGGACTCTTATTTACCAAATGCTATCTCAGCGTCGGGGTGAGGTGGTTATGGGTGGCGATATGAAGACAATATCTATTTTACAAGCAGATAACCGAGGCGGGGCCTCTCTATCTTCGTACCCAGGCCGTTCCTGGGTACGAGAACAAAGCTTAGGTTCGTAGTAGGCGCTAAAGCGCCTACTACGAACTTCATGTGTTAAGCCAAAATATATACAATTCCTTCTGCTCAATTTTATATGGTCTGTTGCCTCAACCCCGATTGTCCCAATCCCATCAATCCCGACAGACAAAAACACTGTAGCGCCTGCGCCACAATTCTCACACCCCTACTACGAGGACGATACCGGGTGATTCAACCCTTGGGACAAGGCGGTTTCGGCAGGACTTATTTAGCCGAAGATGAAGATAAGCTCAATGAACGCTGCGTGGTTAAACAATTAACACCAAACGTCCGGGGAACTTGGGCGATGAATAAAGCAGTGGAATTGTTTAAGCAAGAAGCAATGCAACTGCAAAAACTGGGGGGTGAAAATCTCCAGATACCTTCATTATACGCTTATTTTGAACAAGATGGATACTTATATTTAGTACAACAATATATCGATGGACAAAATCTATTGAAGCTTTGGCAACAGCAGGGTGTTTTGCCAGAAAAAGAAATTCGGCAATTGTTACTAGATTTGTTACCCGTCCTCAAGTTTATCCACTCGCGGGGGGTGATTCATCGGGATATTAAACCTGAGAATATTATGCGCTGCCGGGACAACGAGCAGCCAGTGCTGATTGATTTTGGGGTTTCTGGGCAGTTGTCGCAAACGGTGATGGCGAAACCGGGGACAAATATCGGTTCCCAAGGCTATGCACCAATCGAACAAATGCAGGATGGGGAAGCATATCCGGCAAGCGATTTGTTTAGTTTGGGGGCGAGTTGTTTTCACCTATTTACGCGAGTTCATCCTTATCGCTTGTGGACGGAACATGGTTATAGTTGGACGGCGAATTGGCGACAGCATTTGCGGGGTTCGGTTAGCGATGATTTGCGTATGGTTTTAGATAAGTTGTTGCAAAAAGATCGTCAATATCGCTATCAGTCGGCGGAGGATGTTTTAAGGGATTTGCAACAGAAGTCTGCGCCAGTGACGCCACAGCTAAAACTACCTCAATCTGTTCCAATAACGCCAAAGGGATGGACGCGGCGAGGTTTGCTTAATTTTGCTGGATTTGCTGGTTTGGGATTGTTGGCGTTTGTAATATTTGGTGATAAATTTGTCAGGAATGAATCTCGCCAGGAAACGCCTATAATCATCACTAATAGGTTTCAATTTGAAGTTGTCGCTGTTGCCCAAGGTAATATTATCAACCGCAGTAATAACCAAGCGGAATTTTTTCGCGAAGATTTGGGTAATGGCGTATTTATGGATATGGTATTTATTCCCAATGGAACTTTCCAAATGGGTTCGCCAAATACAGAGCAAGGTCGAGGTAACGATGAAGCGCCGCAGCGTCGCGTCACTGTGGCATCTTTTTGTATGGGGAAGTATGCGGTGACGCAAGCACAGTGGGAAGCAGTTGCGGCATTGCCTCAAATTAATCTAAGTTTGAATCCGAATCCATCGGGTTTTAAAGCGGCAAATCGACCTGTAGAAAATGTATCTTGGAATGAGGCGATGGAATTTTGTGCGCGGTTGGCTAAAAAAACTGGACGCGCTTATAGATTACCAAGCGAAGCTGAATGGGAATATGCTTGTCGCGCTGGAACTAGAACACCTTTCTACTTTGGCGAAACAATTACAACGGATTTGGTTAATTACAACGGAAATTCTACATACGGGAATGCGCCGAAAGGAATTTATCGCCAGCAAACAACGGATGTAGGGAGTTTTCCGCCTAATGCATTTGGTTTATACGATATGCACGGAAATGTTTGGGAATGGTCTGCCGATGCTTGGCATGAAAATTATCAAGGTGCGCCTTCGGATGGCAGAGTTTGGGAAGGTGGAAGTAATATCCGGATGCACCGTGGTGGGTCTTGGAGTCGCAATCCGCAGGACTGCCGTTGCGCGTTTCGCGTCAGGCTCGGTGTGGACGATAGGTACGTCAGTATTGGCTTTCGGGTAGCCGTTGCGTTGGGGTTGGGTGCCTAGTTTCCTTTATTCTCTTTACCTGTTTTGCCCTTTGCAATTCTTTTAAAATTTTTTTTGAGAAACCCGGTTTGTTAAATTTAGATTTTGTACTGCTGTTGAAAGTACCCCAGAAAATTTTTTGATGTAGGGGCACGGCATGAGTAAATTTTGTTGCCAAATCAAAGTTTTTCGGTTGCCGTGCCCCGACCCACGTTGATGGTTGAATGGAACATTATGGGTGCAATGTTCACGATTTATCAGGCAAGACACCCGGGCACGGCAGCAATAAATTTTGTCGTCAAATCAAAGTTTTGCGGTTGCCGTGCCCCTACCGGCATTGATGATGGAATTCCACGATTGTTGGGGCACGGCAGCCATAAGTTAAATCAAAGTTTTGCAGTTGCCGTGCCCCTACCGGCATTGATGATGGAATTCCAGGATTGTTGGGGCACGGCCTGAAAAAGTTTTGTGGTTAAATCAAAGTTTGGTGGTTGCCGTGCCCCTACCGGCGTTGATGGTTGAATGCCATATTGTGGGCGCAAGTTGTAGGTTGAGTTGAGGCACGAAACCCAACCTATTATTATTGCAATTGCGTTAATAACCAAGCCACGACTTGTGATTGATCTCCTTGTAAATTTCGCTGTAAGGCTTCTTCCAGTATCGAAATAGAAAATCCTGGTAAAACTTGCGATTGGGTAATGCGTCTGCTTCCACTATCTGCGATGCTAAAAGCTGTGATTTGCGCTTGTTCTACATCGACTACCCAATATTCAGGTATTTCTAAATCTTCGTACAAGATGCGTTTGCGTCCCAAGTCGTCGGCGATGGTAGTTTTGCCGAGTTCTATTGCTAAGTCTGGTGGTTGATATGTATCTAGACTAATTATATTCGTCCCTCTCGGTACAATTTGGATGCGTTCTCCAATGTAATAGGATATATCTGGCTGACAATCGCGGACTCCTGTTTTGCGAAACGTGCAATTTGTCAAGCCTTTGACCGGAATACCTCTAATTCCAGCAAATAAGTTGATAACAAAGCTAACAATCGTGTTGTCGCTGGCGTGGTCGTGTCCAAGTGCTGCTATTTCTATCCTCATCTGACCGTTGTGATAATAGCCTTTGGCTTTTTCATACGCTGGGTCGTCAACAATTTGGATATATTCTTCCCAAGTTGCTGTCACCCATTGGTCAGTTACTATTTTGGGTTTTATGGTACTCATAATGCCCTCCAAGTGCCGTGAAATCCGGGGGGTATGACGCTGGGTAATCCTAATTTACATACGGGTTCTGAGTCTAGGGCTAGGCTGTCAAATACCCATACTTCGCTGGTGTCGGAATTACCATCATAAACAACGGTTAATATCCAACCTTTCTCGCTATTTTCGGCATCTGGGGCGTAGATGGGTTCTGTGGGGTAGCGATTGTCACCTAAGTCTGCTGCGGTGAGGGTTTGGGTGTGTTGGTCGAAACAGGCGATCGCTCCATACAATTCTCTGCCAATATCCGCCCCTTTTCGGTGCATGGAAAGATAGGTATAGCGGGAATTATGTCCTACTTGCGACGGCGGTACAATCGGAAATTCACAAGCTCGATCTAATAGTTGTTGCGATGCGATCGCAAGACCCGTTTCTGGGTTAATAAACACTTGCCAAAAAGTTCCTTCAGCAACGGTATTAGTTTCTCCAGCTGCTACTTGTTTCAGACGTTGATTTGTGGTAAAATCTTCAAAACGAACAAAGTCAATAACAATCGAACCCCTATCATCTACATAGCCATTAGAAAAGTGCCATTGAAACCAAGGTTCGGTTTCGCCTCGACTGACTAAAGATAAAGTTTCGCGGTCAAAAATTAGTACCTGCGTGCCTAATTGTGGTTTCCACTCCATCGCATCGCTGTAACTGTAAAAACCAGTTAGCACTGATAATAAATTAATCCGCACGGGTGGTATGAAAAAGACCAAATATTGCCCAGCTAAAACAAAGTCGTGGATTAAGGGAAGACCTTCTAAAATTGCTCTTCCCGTTTGGATAATTTTTCCCGTGGAGTCGCTTTTATAAATATTCAGGATTGAATTGATTCCGGGGGAAATGCCGAAGTTAAATATTTCTCCTGTTTTGGGGTCGCATTTGGGGTGGGCAGAATAAGGTAAATTATCGCTCAATCCGGATAAATTATCTAAGCCTTTTGTTTCTAAAGTTTGCAAGTCTAAGGCGTGGGGTTTACCGCCTTCCCAGAGTGCTAATAGTTTATCTGGTAATGCTAAAACCGAAGTATTGGCGGCATTTTTTACGGGTTTTAACCATTGATTCCAAATTGGTCCCGGTGCGGTCATGCCATAATTGCCGTAGAGGAATTTATCTGCTTGAGATTCTTCTAGGTAACCGGATGTTTGGACGTAGCGATAGACAGCGGTAGCATTCGATCCCCCCTGTCCCCCCTTGGTAAGGGGGGACAGGGGGGATCCCCCAATGCCTTGGGGGGTGTTGAAGTGGACCGCGAGAATCGCACCATCGCCATCAAACCAGTGTCCTACTCTGACACCCCCGCGTTCTAATCTACCTGGGCCGTTACGATAGAGAGTACCGCGCAAACCTTGTGGTATTTTGCCGCTGATGATGGGTAATTGAGTGGGGGGAAATTCGGTAGCAGGGGGGATAATTGCTTTAGCCCATGCTTTGCGAGTTGAAGATTTAGTTGCTGTTGTCATGTTTTTAGGGTGGGAGACGCTTGTAATTGAGCTTCTACTTCAGTTTGATGGGTGTGGGGGTCACGCTGCAACCTTCCAGAAGTGGGATTATTCTGCTAGTTACCTAACGCAAGTTGCTAGTTATAAACAAGCGCGTTGCAAGCTGGCTAATTGCTAATTGCTAATCTTGGATTTTTACTGACATTAGCCATTAGCCATTAGCCATTAGCTGCTATCGATGAGATAACTAGCAACTTGAGTTACCTATGCTTCTCAATCTCGGCAATGGGTAACAATAATGTCTCTTCAATTTCCATTCGCACAGCAGGACTCACATTACAACCGCTATTGAGGCAAACTACCAGTAATTGATTGGCATCGTAATACTGATGCAGTAATTCTTTTTGCTGTTCGCTGAATTGCCAATCGCGACCAATGTTGCAATGTTCAATCATCACTACCCTTAATTTCTCAGTCCAAGTTTGACCGTTAGCTTCCCACCATTGCTTAAATTGTACTTTGTTGTTATCCAAGTCGGGTAGTTGAGCTTTGAGTTGTTGAAGCGATCGCAAGAGTTCCAGCTCAATCTTACACTCAAGAGCGTGTTCCAGGGCAATAACCAGGGCATGAGCATGGTCGAGGGCGTTTTCAATTTCAACGTTTGGGTTAAGGGCAAGACCAACAGCACGGGCGCAGGAAATAGCACAGGCAAGGGAATGGTCGAGGTAGAGGGCATTGCTTCGGATCAACACAAGGTCAAGGCCATAAATGGTACGAGTAACCGCAAAAACCCGCTCGCGAACCAGGTAAAAGGTACGAATAGCTACTGTTTTGTAGGGCGCTGAAACTGAACTGGATTTTTGATGCAGCCAGGTCAAAAATTGCTGCATTTTCTCATCTTTTGCCGCCAACGCATCAATCTGTTGCTTGATTAAACCCAGATACTCATCAGCATTCTGCAACATCCCAGCCACCAGCAAAAAAACTTCTCGCCACCGCTTTTCGGCAATGTGTATCGTGAGTTTTTCTAAAGCTTGTGGAGCAGAACTGGCAACAATTTGTCTAGCTGTAAAATAGTCTTGAAACGTCACGTGGGAGAAAGAATAAATTCCCCTTGTCCGTTCCACCAACAACCCATGCTGCGACTCAATCGCTTTCAGCACTGCCTCACTATCGGTATACAATTCATCTGGGTCCCGATTGGCATTTGGTAAAGTACTCAAATAGTTGGCAATCAGTTGCTGTATTGTGTTTTGCTCAAAAAAATATTTGCCCTGTTCAGATGCGATCGCTGCTACTTGATCCAGCAGTTTTTTCTTGCGTTGCAAAGTCAGATTTTGATAAACTTCATCCCGGTGAATTCCTTTAGCTTCATCCCAGGTTTTAAGCAGAATATTCAGTCCTTGCTCGTATAACTTGGCTCGGTTGGACGGGAATTCAGATCTGGCTTGGAATACTAAACAGAGCAAATGCAATAAGATCGGTGTTCTAGCGAGTTCTCGGATTGGCTGATTTTCTCGGCGCTTCAAATTTCTCATAAACCGCTTCGCCCTGAATTTTCCCTCTGACCAGTCATTCCTAGCAACAGCGATAAACCACTTTTCGGCAAAAGATTTAATTTGCTCAAAGTCAAAATCTGCAATTTCAACATCTATGAAGTTGGGAAACCTATATTTAGAGGCAGCAATCCGACAGGAAATAATCAACTTATTTTTGTAATAATAGTCATAAAATTTCTGAATTTCGTCTATAATTTTGGATTCATCTTCAGAAGGCACTTCATCCAAACCATCGAGCAAAATCAGCCCTCTGCCGCGATTCAGTAACGTTTCGATCTTGTCTTGAGACAAAATGCCACAACTGCAAAATTCCCGGCTGATATAGTTCAATAAACTGAAATCGCGCTTATCCCTAGCATATTTAGCAAAATTTTTCAAGCGAATGAAAATCGGAACTTGGTCGGCTTGAAATTTCCCTTGATTGCACTGAATGGCTAGATGTTGCAAGAACGTAGTTTTACCTGAGCCTGGTTTACCCAGCACCATCAGTCGGTCATACCGTTGAACTGCCTCTAGTCCCGGTAATCGTTCTGGGTTCAAGCTTTGCATCAAGTCAGAAATTTCTAACCATTGCTGGCTAGTAATTTGCTCCAGAATGTTGACATCGACGTAGAGGTTTTCTATCTCAATTGGCTGGGAAATGTCCAACAGATGCATTTTGCCATACAAGGTTTGGATTTTGTCATGGCAATGCTGCCGCACTTGTTGTACCAGCAGATCAATGTCTGAATTTTGCTGTTGCTGTGGGGGCGGATTAGCGGGGGGAGGTGGTGCTGCTTCTAGATAGGCGATCGCTTGCCAGTCTAATTCCAATCTCTTACTAATATCGACAAAGTTGCCATAGTCAATCGCTTTGCCAGTAAAAAAGTTGACTACGGTGGAACGAGAAATCCCTAGATTAAAAGCCAAAGCCTGCTGGCTAGGAAAGCCACGACGCCTCAGAGCCAGTTTAACCCGGGGAATGCACTCTGGAGCAACTCTGAGTGACCGAGACATAGCGCTTCTGAACAGAAAGTTTCTGGGATCATCTTGGCTTTATTTTGAGTCAAGCGCAAGTCCAACACAAGTCCAACACAAGTCCAGCTATCTCAATCATCGCTCCAGCTGTATCTCAAGCAGGCGTCGAGTTAAATGAATTTATTCGCTCAAAAACGAGCGATCGCTTCTGACGCAGATCTACACGACTTACCCAAAGAAACCGGGTTTGTATGAAAAATGCCCCAGCGTAAGTCCCGATCTATAAATCCTCGTTTAGTTTAAGTGGAAAATTATGCCCCCAGATTGTGCAAAGCTTCTTGTCGTGGATGATGACCTCTGCATCCGGCATTTAATTTCTCGCTTTTTCAGTCAGCACAACTATGAAGTCAAGTCTGCTGAAGACGGTAAATCAGCGCGGCTCATGTTTGATAAATTCAACCCAGATATGGTGATTCTGGATGTGAATTTGCCAGATGCCAATGGCTATAATCTCTGTGAGGAAATGCGAAGCTGTAGCGATGTCTATGTAGTGATGCTAACGAGTCGGACTGATGAAGCCGATATTATCCAAGGATTTACTCAGGGTGCAGATGACTATATTACGAAGCCTTTCAGTTTGGCGGAACTAAGCGTCCGCGTGGGAGCCATTTTAAAGCGTCAGCGACACGTCACTGCTCCTCCCCAAAAATGTCTCGTTTTCGATAATTTGGTGATCGATCCCGTGCGTCGTGAGGTAAAACTCAACAACCAGATGGTATCTTTGACCGCTTTGGAATTTAATTTATTGCGCTTTTTAGCCAGCTATCCCGGTCAAGTTTGGCGTCGATCGGAGCTGCTGCAAGAGGTTTGGGAATATGATTATGTAGATTCCGATCGGCTGATTGATGTCCATATCGGTCAGATTCGCAAAAAGATTAAAACTGCTGGGAGTGATTCCTCATTAATTCAAACCGTTCGAGGTGTCGGTTACAAATTTGAGGCGGCAAGTAATATCATGTCCCTTGGCAACGGTTGTGTAACTGCTAATAGCTAATTGCTAATGGCTGCTCTTGGAGGCAATTGACAAGAGCGCAATTAGCAATTAGCTATTAGCCATCCATACACTACCGATCTCTCGCGGACATGATATAACGGGTAATACTAACTGTAACAAATCAGGAAAATTTAAAATTTACAGGACTTACGCTCAAAGGAAGCCAGAAACCGAGGCCATCACCTTTGTTTCGACCTAGATCTCTTTTCAGAGAAACTTTGGTGTTTGCGTAGTTCTTGGCGTAAGTCCTGATGTAAAATCGGTTGTCACTTCACTCCTACCTTCTGCAAGGCGGCGTCTATTTGATTGGCTTTTTGAGTTTTGTTTTGGGATCTGTAGAGTTGGCTGGCTTGTTTTAAGGTAGAAATTGCTTCGTCTAATTTACCTTGCCCTGCCAGTGCTACTCCCATGTTATGATGGGCTTCTGCGTAGTTGGGATTGAGGCGAATGGCTTCTACCCACATCTCGATAGCCTGGGATAGATTATTTTGCTTGTGCAAGGCGACGCCCATGTTATTGTATGCTTCTGGATCTTGGGGATTGAGGCTAATGGCTTTTCGTAGGGTAGCGATCGCATCATCAATTCTACCCTCATCGGCTAGATTCGCGCCCAATTTAACGTAAGCATTTGCATAGTTGGGATTGATGCGAATTGCTTCTTTATACGCTGCCATTGCTTCAGAGGCTTTACCTTGTTTGTTGAGGGCAATTCCTAAGTTATAGTTGGCTTCGGCATTGTTGGTCGCGATGCGAATGGCTTCTCTGTAGGCAGCAATGGCTGGTTCTAGCTTTCCTTGCGCTTGTAAAGTCACGCCTAAGTTAAAGTGTGCTTCGGCTAATTTGGGATCGTTGCGAATGGCTTGCCTAAATTCATTAACCGCTTCGTCAAACTTGCCCTGTTGATTGAGAATTAACCCCAAGTTTACCCTCGCTTCCGCATAGCTGGGGTCCAGTTCTACTGCTTTGCGAAATGCAGTTTCTGCTTCTTGAAGTTTTGCTTGTTGGTGCAGGGTCGTACCTTGATAAAAATAAGCAGTGGCACTTTCCTTTTGCGCTACAATTTCTTGAATTTTCTCGATTGCTGCTTTGGAGTCTCCCGACTGTTGTTCTACCAGGGCTAACCCTAGTTTGGCTTCTTGCAGCCTGGGATTCAACTGTAAGGCTTTTTCATGTGCTTGTTTAGCTGCTGCGGCATCTCCCAAGCGACGCGACGCTTCTCCTAAGTTAGTGTAGGCGTCTGCGTACCTGGGTTCTTGGCTAATTTGACGGCGGTAGCAGGCGATTTTTTCCTCTAGTTTTGCCCTTTCTGGCTCGTTGGGAAAGTCTTTTCTCAGCAAATCTGCCTGTGGGTCATCAATCAGAAATCCGCCACAGTCGATTGTAACCGTGAGGGGTGTGGATTTTGAGAATGGATTCCAACCAGTAAAGTACGAATAGGCGGCAATTCCTGCACCAAAACTAAGGGCAGCAGCAATAACCAGCCCAGTAGAAGCTTTCAACACGGGTAGTTACCTGCGGGCGTCTACAAGCCAATTGCACTTTCAGTTTACCTTTAAGGGTGCAATCGCGCTCGTTCTCAGTCAGGACTTTAGTAGTTTTTTCCTTCTCATGTCTGCGGCAGCCGCCAGGGACGCCGGTGACGCATAATGGGATGCTAAAAGCTAAAACCCGTTTTAACGAGTTTTAACGGGTTTTAACGGGTTTCTAGGTATATCTCGTGTTAAACCCACGATTTTTGCTATAAACCCGGTTTCTTTGCCTAAATTAGTGCTTTCTGAGTTAAGCCTCTACGCCCCAGATCCAGCTTCTCTGTGGGGATGTACTTGGAAGCGACTTTAATTCCCCCACGAGGCATAACCTTTTTTATTAGCAATTTTCTGAGTCTATCTTGGCTTGATTTTTAGGAAAGTGCAAGTCAAGCGCAACTAATGCAATAGTCAAGCATAAGTCAAGTATTGTCTAGCCGTAACTCCAACACTCGTGGTTTTTAATCAAGTTATGGAACACTTTGCTTTCCACAACTGATTCACCCGCACAACCCAAGTTCAAGGAGATTGACAGAACCATGTGTCTAGATAATACCTCTCAAGACCCATGTTCCTGCTGCCCCGAAATCATCGTGATTGAAGTAGTAGATATGGAACCCGATCCCGTGACCTTATCCGCAGCAGTTCATCAACCAGTCAAGGATTTGCTTCGTCAGCACTTGGTGCAGCGGGTTCCCGTTCCTGCACGCCCTAAACCTCTACCCGTTCGCGTTGGAGTCTGGTTTTAGGAACCCAATTAACAGCGTTGCTGAGTTCGAGATGATTTAAGACCAGACTTTAAATCATTCAGGACTTACGCAACATCTCTATATGTAGGGTGCGTTAACGCAGTGTAACGCACCATTTCTACCATATGTGGTTTCCCTGGGTAAGTCCTGTGATTATAACTCAGCAACTCTCCCATATTTTATCATATTATGACTTCCGCTCATATTCCGGATTTCTCTGAAAAATCGTTGAAAAGCTAACCAGAGATTTACGAAGGAACAAAGGTGATGGTCTCGACCTGCGTAAGTTGACAATTTGTGTATTTTTATAGCATCATGTTTAACTCAACACATAAATTGACAAAAATTATCATTTTTTTTCATATCCTTTCATTTTTGATTCTGTTGTTGCTTGTATTATTACCTCTGTTTTGCATGTTTTGGCTGACGTTTTTGACGGAAATGGAAGGATACAACTTCTCAGAGTCACTCTGACTTTACTAACAGCTACAGCTTGCCAGGAACTTAAGTTCCTGGCTAATAGCTAAAGTCCTCTAAAGAGGACTGGTAGAACTTTTGGGTCCTGGGACTTGCGCCTCACGTCCATATATGGTGTTTCCTAGGGGCTATCCCCCCGTGGTTGCCCCATCGGTCGGCGTTGCGTCAGTCCACAAGTCCATTTCAATCGACTTGTGCTATTAGCCCGGAAATTGATTTCCGGGATAATACCACCAGTGCAAGCTCTCAGATTATCTATCCTGGCGCTTACTTCTTTTCTCAATCTCAGCAATGGGCAACAACAATGTCTCCTCTATTTCCTCTCGCACAGCGCCAGTCAAATTAGCAGCGCTATTCATGCAATCTACTAGCAATTTATTGGCATCGTAATACTGGCTAAGCAATTTTTTCTGTTGTTCGCCCAATTGCCAATCATGACCAATATTGCGATTTTCAATCATCACCGATCTTAATTTATTAGTCCAATCCTGACCGTTAGCTTGCCACCATTGTTTAAATTTATCCCTATCGCTATCTGGAGCGGGTAATTGAGCCTTGAGTTGTTGCAGTAATTGCCTTATTTCAGATACTATAATCCCATCAAATGCAGGAGAAAAGACATACTCAAGAATCTGGTAATTGTGCGGGATAAAGAAAAAGTCAAGCACATCGTAACTCTTAGGTAATTTAAAATCATAGTCAGTGTCATCAAGGTAAAGGGCACAGTTGAGGTCAATCATAAGACCACGATCAAAGGCAAGACCACGAGCAAAAATAAAGTCGGGATGAAGAAAGTTAACAGGGATAAAAGTATCATCGATAACACGGGCAAGAGTAAGGTCAAAGCCATGACCAAGAGCAAAATAAAAGGCTCTTACTACTGCCGGTTTGTAGGTAGCATTAACTGAAAGAGATTTCTCGCGTAACCACATCAGGAACTTCTGCAACTTCTCATCAGCAGCTACAAGCCGATCGATCTGCTGTTTAATTAACAGCAACAAACTATCTGCACTTGGCAACATCTCAGCCGTTAACAAAAAGACTTCGCGCCATTGCTTCTCGTTGATATAGCTGACCAAATGTTTCAAAGCTTGAGGGTCAAATATAGAAACAATTTTTCTCACTGTTTCTAGGGTAGTGAAATATTCTTGAAATGTTAAATGAGAGAAAGAATAAATCCCCCGCGCACGTTCTACCAATAATCCATGTTGCGCTTCAATTGCTTTTAGCACCGCCTCGCTATCCATCTGCAATTCATCCGGTGCAGTTTTACCATTCGGTAAAGTGCCAAGATAGTCGGCGATGAGTTGCTGAATTTTGTCTTGTTCAAAGAAGTAATCGCCCCGCTCAAAGGTAATAGCTGCTATCTGAGCCAGCAACAGTTTCTGGCGAGGTAAAGTTAAAGATCGATAAACTTCATCCCGTTGAATTCCCCTAGTTTCATCCCATCTTTTCAGCAAAATTTCTATTCCTTGCGCGTACAGCTTGGCTCGGTTAGATGGAAAATCGGTTTTGGATTGGAAGACTAAGCAGGTTAAATGCAGCAAGATGGGTGTAATCGCCAGTTCTCGGATTTGCTGATTTTCTGAACGATTCAGCTTTTGCATAAACTGCCTTGCCGTGGCTAATCCTGCTTCAACATTATTCCTGGCAACGGCTACAAACCATTTTTGGGCAAAGGATTCAATTTGCGCCTTGTTAAAATCTGCTACCTCCACATCGGTGAAGCCGGGAAATCTATATTTAGACGCGGCAATGCGACAGGTGATAATCAACTGATTTTTATAATAATCTTCAGAAAATTGCTGAAGTTCCTCGACTATTTTATTTTCATCCTCATCGGTAACTTCATCCAATCCATCTAGCAAAATCAGCCCTCTGCCTTGAGTCAGTATTGCTTCAGTTACCTGCTGTTCTGAGATGCCACAACAGCGAAATTCTCGGCTGATGTAGTCTAGTAGTCGGAAATTTTCCCGCTCTCTGGCATATTTGGCAAAGTCTTTGAGTCGGATAAAAATTGGCACTCGGTTAGCTTGAAACCTGCCTTGAACGCATTCAATCGCTACATGTTGCAAAAAAGTAGTTTTTCCCGATCCTGGTTTACCCAGTACCATCAGGCGATCGTACCTTTTAACTGCTTCTAGTCCTGGTACTCTTTCTTGACGCACTTTACCCAAACCAAAGCGGTCAAAGTTATCAGCACTTGGGTTAAATCCTCGCACCAGATCGGTAATTTCTAACCACCGTTGACTGGTAATTTGCTCCAGAATGTTGACATCGACGTAGAGGCGATCCAAATCGATAGGTTGGGAAATGTCCAATAGCTGCATTTTGCCGTACAGCAAAAGGATTTTATCGTGGCAGCTTCGTCTTACTTGCTCGACAAGGGTGTCAATATCCAAACTTTCCGGCGGCGGCGTTTGGGGTGGGATGGAGTCAAGCTTTGTTTCGATGGGTGGATTTTGTTCGATGTATGCGATTGCTTGCCAGTCTAACCCCAATTTCTGGCTAATTTCGACAAAGTACCTAAAATCAACGGGTTTTCCGGTAAAAAATTTATCGGTTGTCCCGCGAGAAATCCCTAGTTCCTCAGCCAATGCTTTTTGGCTGGGAAACCCATGACTCCTCAGAGCCAGCTTAACCTGGGGAATGCACGCGGGAGCGACTCTGATTGACCGAGACATCTTAAAATCTGCACTTTTCTGATTATTCTTAATTCTACTGTTCCTTCAAGCAAAAGTCAGGCATAAGTCGGGCAATCTCAGGTGTTTCTCCAACTGTATCTGAAGCAGCCATCGTTTTTAATCAAATTATGGCAAACTTCGCGTTTCCGAAAATTATTTCCAGTTCTATTAAGTTCGTTTAATTATCCCTAACAAAACTTCACCATTTTGCCGTTTCTTATTTAACAAGGGGTCGGTTAAGATGTCAAGTATAAAACAAGAAAAGCTTTTTAAAACCATTGAAATACTATGAACTCAATAACTCTCTTCTATGCAGCTTTTTTTTACTGTATGATAGCCGCCCATTTTCTCAGGGTCTGGTTAAGATTCTTCAAGAAAGATTATACCCATTTGTCCGCTGAAGACAAGCTCATATCAAAACAGATTTTGGCACTCGCTACGATATTCTGGCCTATAGTGGTTCCCCTAGCTTACCTGGAGCTATTAGAGGCTAAAAGAACCCAGGAGCGAATCTAGTAACTCGAGTTGGTGGCTAATGGCTAATGGCTAATGGAAGGATATTATCAGCCGAGCGCAATTAGCAATTAGCAATTAGCCATTAGCAAGTTACCTTCGCGCATCCATCCCCCTCTACCAGCAACATGCGCCCCTCGATTGCTTCCCAGGTTTTGGGTGAAACCCTCATGGCTGCTTGTTTGCATCGTACCAAAAGTAGATTGATATAAAGATAATCTTCCAAAGATTGATATTCTCCCTCGGATAAACAAACTAACTCTGGGTTCAGTTTAAGCGCGTTTAACCAGGTGAGGGAAACGCGATTGCTAAATCCTTGATGGACTTTATAGGATTGGTTGAAATCGGGCGCTTGTGCTTTGAGCGCTTCCAGTCTGGCAATTAAGACGGTAAAGTTGACGCTGGTAAAGATTTTAACTGCTTCTAATTCTTGCGCGATCGCTTTGGTTAAGGCGCGGGAAAAAGCGCGAGTCGGCGTGCGGGTAAGATTAATCTTGCGCGCCTGGTTGGGATTGAGGGCGCGGGCTAAATCGAGAATACGGGTAATTTCTAGCACGCGAGCGAGGTTGGGACTGAGGGTGCTGGCGAGTTCTAAAGCGCGGTCTCTTGCTAAAGCTAAAAATAATGCCGCCGTGCGTTTAGCTGCTGATTTAAATTTACCTTCGGAACCATCGGTTGCTTGATGCGTCCAGTTTAATAGCGCTTGCAATTTGGGAGTATTTATATATTTTTGCGCTTCTTTTTCCATGATTAACAGCAATTCATCTGCACCGCCGCGCATCAATCCTGCTACGAGTAAAAATACCTCTTGCCAGCGTTTATCGGTGAGGTGTTCGTTTACAAGTTGGGTAATTTGATAATGGTCGGTAATATATTGGGCGGTTAAATATTCTTGCAGGGTGAGGTGAGAAAATGAAAATACTGATTCGGCGCGTTCTACTAAAATTCCCTGCTGCACTGCGATCGCTTTTAAAATTGCTTCTCCATCTAAATGCTTGGGTGCGTTGAGATTCTCTGCCAAAAATGTCTTTATTTGACTCACTATCTCTTGTTGCGTAAAAAATAGCCGATCGACCTCGAATCCATTATAAGCTATTTCTGCCAGCAATATTTCTTCTAATTCCGTTCTCAGTCCTTGATAAATTTCATCTCGCAATATTCGCTTTTCTGCTGCCCATTCTTCTAGTAAAATTCTCAAAGCTTTTCGGGACAAAACGCTGCGATTTGTGGGAAAATTTTGACTATGGTCATAAACCAAGCACAACAAAGTTAGCAATAAAGGCGTGTGAGCTAATTCTTTAGCAGCATAATTTTCTGGTTTTTGCAATAGTTCCCAGCATTTCTGCGCGGTTCCTACTTGTTTATCGATTTCCGATTGAAACCAGTTGCTAATAAAATGCTTGATTTGCTGGCTATCAAATTCTGACATTGCCACATCGGTAAAGCGGCGGAAATTATGGCGATAAGCAGCGGTTCGACACGAGGTTATAAATCTATTTTGATCGTATTTATCGACAAAATTTTGAATCTGAGCGATCGCATCGTTGACAACTTTAGCCGGGACTTCATCTAACCCGTCTAGCAAAACTAAAAGTTTGCCTTTAGCAAGCAATTCTGCCGTAAATTCTTCCGGAAAGGGAAAGCCACAAATGCGAAATTCTTCGGGAATGGCTTTTTCCAGGTTAATATCGCTAGAAGTAAATTGTTTTAGTTCTATGAAAACAGGAATGCATTCGTGTGCAAAACCGCCTTGTTTGCCCTTCAAAGCTTCTAGTCCCATTTTCCGCAAAAAGGTTGATTTTCCAGCGCCGGGACAGCCAATAACCATTAAGAACTGCTTCTCGTTTGCTACTTGCAATCCATCTTGCGTCGGGCAATTTTTGGGTTGAAAGCTGCGGTTTTCGCGGTAAGCTTTTTCCAGATTTTCTAAAGATTCAAATCGGCGGATATCCCATTTATCCAAAAACTGAACTGCGGTATAAACAGATTCTAATTCTACAGGTTCTCGCATTCCCAACACTTTGAGAATTCCGTGACGCTCTTTGTAATTTTCGATGTATTTTTGCGAGGCGTTAAAAATTGTTTGTTGAGTTTTTTTATCTAAATTTTTACTGAAATTTCCTAGACATTTGCTGCCTTTTTCCCACAAAGTTGCCATGATAATAGCGGCTAAACTTTTGGCTGCATTTAAAGCGATCGCTTCAAAATTCATATATAGCTAGGGGCTAGGGGTTAGGGGCTAGGGGTTAGGGAAGGGCGTCGAATCGAGGGTTTCAGGAATGTTGTTATGGTTTTCAAACTTAAAATTGTTGACAAAAAATAGGGCAGGCAACTCGTTTTTACCCCCCCAATGGAGGGCGAGATGCCTACCCCGAAATATACAAAGGATTGCTTTCTCATTGAAGTACAGCCTTTTTGCTTTGTTTGTCTAGCGGCACCCTTAATGCTGCCGCTAGACAAACAAAGATGTACCATCACCGACTGCAATCCGCTGTAAACGTAGAAACGTTTCACAAACGCCGCTAATTAAACAACAACCGCCGCTTTTAACTCAAAAATCTTCTCGATTGCTTCTTCCACTACTTTATCGGGCGTCGAAGCACCGGAAGTCACCCCGACGACAATTTTGCCATCGGGTAACCAATTTTCAAGTATTTCCAAATCGCGATGTAATGGCTTATGCTCAATCCGGTTACCAGAACCAATGCGAGAGGCGCTATCGATATGATAAGAGGGAATGCCCCGCTCGATGGCGATTTCTTGCAAGTGGGTAGTATTGGAAGAGTTGAAACCGCCAATCACCAGCATCAAATCTATTTTTTCATCCACTAATTTGAACATGGCATCTTGACGTTCTTGGGTGGCGTCGCAGATAGTATTGAAGCTTTGGAAATGCTCGTTTAACTTATCTGGGCCATATTTTTTCATCATGGTATGTTCCAACAGCTTGCCAATTTGTTCGGTTTCGCTTTTGAGCATGGTGGTTTGGTTGGCAATTCCAATGCACTCTAAATCTGTATCGGGGTCGAATCCTGCCGAACAAGCACGGCTGAATTTTGCCAGAAATTCTTCCGGGTTACCGCCGTTAAGAATGTAATTGGAAACATAATCGGCTTCGGCAATATTTAGCACGATTAAGTACTTGCCAGCAAACGAACTGGTGGCGACGGTTTCTTCGTGGTTGTATTTGCCGTGGATGATCGAGGTGTATGCTTTTTTCTTATGTTTCTCAACCGTATTCCAAACTTTGGAAACCCAAGGACAAGTTGTATCGACGATGGTGCATCCCTTGTCGTTGAGTACCTGCATTTCTTGAACGCTAGCACCGAAGGCGGGTAAAATTACTACATCACCGACACCCACAATAGAAAAATCTTTCTCGCCTTGCTCTACAGGAATGAACTCAACCTGCATTTCCCGCAACCGCTGATTGACGGAAGGGTTGTGTATAATCTCGTTGGTGATCCAAATGCGCTCGGTAGGGAAGTGCTGGCGGGTTTCATATGCCATTGCCACAGCACGTTCGACACCCCAGCAAAAGCCAAACGCCTCGGCTAGGCGGATCGTAACATCCCCCCGTTGCAAGGTGTAGTTGTTGTCGCGAATTTGCTGAATCAGATTGCTTTGATATTCTGACTGGAGAGCAGATGCAGCTTCCTCGGCGTGACCAAATCCTTTGCGGTGGTAGTTTTCAGATTGTTGGAGACTACGTTTGAACGCTTTTGTATCCATTCGGTTCAACCTATTCAATAGTTATTACAACCCAGTCAAATCCCCTTCGATCATAAAATGACTGGGCTGCGATCGCGAGTGCGTACCGGAGGCATATCGCGCTTGTACAAACAAACCGGGTTTCGAGCCAAAATCGTCGCTAGGGAACATCCGAAATAGTCTCTACAAGTCAAAATTTGATGATTGCCGTGCCCCAAAGCTCCCAACCCGGTTTCTCGGAAAAATGGTCGGTAGGGAACATCCGAAATATTCTGTACAAGTCAAAATTTTATGATTGCCGTGCCCCTAAGCTCCCAACCCTAAAGTTTGGTAACGTAACGCCACGGGTATCTTGACAGTCTACCGGATGCAGATGGCGCCACAATCCCCGTTTCCGCTTCTGTACGCCAACAAACCGGGTTTCGAGCCAAAATCGTCGGTAGGGAACATCCGAAATAGTCTCTACAAGTCAAAATTTGATGATTGCCGTGCCCCAAAGCTGCCAACCCGGTTTCGATGCTAAAGTTTGTTGACGTTCTCTGGGCCCTATAGGTGCGGAGATTCTTAGAATCACTTCTAAGGTTTCCTCTTTCAACGACAAACTGTACACAAACAAACCGGATTTCTATGAAAAATGGTCGGTTTGGCAACGAGTAGGGGCACGGCATCCGAAATAGTCTCTACAAGTCAAAATTTGATCGTTGCCGTGCCCCAAAGCTCCCAACCCTAAAGTTTGGTAAAACAACGTTACGGGTATCTTGACAGTTGTCCCCAATCCCGCTATTGTCTCTCTTTAAGGTTGCTTTAGTTCAACGACAGCAACCCTTGTCCACCCAAAAATCTAGTATCGCTGCCCAAAGCTGCTGAAAACAGCAATGGACAGCTTGACCCCCAAACTGTAAGGCCAGTGTGGAGGCTAAATGAGAATTTTAACATTCTCTGTAGCCACCCTGCTTGGCGCTGCCTGCGGGGTGGCTAGATTTTTTGGTTTGAAATCCAAAAAATCAGGAGAAAATATCATGGCGCAAGAGTTTTTGTCGGACTCTACCGGATCTGCACGTCCAAATTCTGACGCAGGAGAACCGGAACGGGAAGCCGTGGATTTTATGATTATCGGTTCCCGCGAGGGGGTGATGGCAGAAATCCGCAAGTTTTACGCAATGGGATTTGCTCAAGTGGATGAGTGGAGTCCCTTGATGCCAGTACCGAATTCCCACCGGATGATGACCATCCTGGTTCGCTACCGGAAAGTAGGATCTACCGATTCATCGACTCGCAAGTCGTGACGGTAACATCAGGACGGACGTAAGAAGACGCGGCGACGCCCAGATGGGGAGATGCGGAGAGTATTTCTACAGAAATCCCCGCTCTCCCTTGTCCCCGCGTCCCCGCGTCCTATTCAAGGCTGGTTTTCCGGGAGTTTTAAGCGCTCAAATAGCATCAGCGCAGATTGCCAAACTAAATAACCTTGGCGACTTAGGTGCAATCCATCGGTGGTCAATTCTGGACGCAGGTTACCCTGTTCGTTGCTGAAGAGGGGATATAGGTCTAAATATTTTATGCCTTCTTCGGATGCGATCGCTTGCAACTTCTCGTTAAGAACCTGAATGCGACTGTTGGGAATAGCGAGTAAGCGATCGCGTCCTTCCCAAGTTGTTTCTTCACTGCCGTGGGGTAAAATCGACTGCACGACAATTTGGGCTTCTGGATGGTGGCGTCGCAATCGCTGGATGATTAACCGCTGATTCGACAAAATATTATCGTCGTCATACCCGCGAATCAGATCGTTAATGCCAATCATGACAAAAATCGTTTCTGGCTGAGTGCGGTCAAATAGTTTTAACCGCTTTAACAAACCTGCCGTAGTTTCCCCGGAAATTCCCTGATTTAGCCAAGTTTTGTCCTTAGGTAATAAATCCGTGGGAAACCACATACTCAAAGAATCCCCAGCCAAGATAGTTAAATGCTCAGGTTGGTTTTGGGCGGCGGCATTGGCTTCCTGCTTCATTATTGCCATCCATCGATTGTAAGTCAGCTGGTGGCGCGGCCCCAATCCAGATGGGAAGTTGGGTGTTTCCCGCGCTAAACTCTGTTGAGCGGTTGATGCGCTGATGGGAAAATCGATGGGGGACGAGTAATCTTTCAATAGCAGGATGACTGCCAACATCAGTAAAGCGTTGGCAACTAAGGATAGATACGCCCAATTAGGAAGGGTTTTCGAGCGATGATACCGGCGATTGTATTTCACACGGTTGAGATCGGATGAGAAATGCGCTGCTTTTTGATTTTGCATCTTATAATATGCGTCCGCAATTCTCGATTCCCAGTTTGGGGAGAATTGCGGACTGATGTGGCAATCGCTCTTCAACTTTAAGACTTTGGCAGCAGATGCAGGCTATTCGCGCATGTTAGTAAAACTTAAACCGGAAGCAAATTCTTCGCCGTAACCTTCTTCGCCGTGTTCGTTGATATCGAGTCCTTGTTCTTCGACGATTGGTTTCACGCGCAAGGGCATAAACAGCCCTAAAATCTTGAGGATGACAAAAGTGCCTATTGCGGCAAAAATATAGGTTGCTATCACACCGACAAACTGTTCCCACAATTGAGCGGCATTGCCGAACAGCAAGCCGTTGTCTCCTGCCGAGTTAACGGCTTTGTTGGCAAAAATCCCGGTCAGTAAGGCTCCTATCGTACCACCCGTGCCGTGGACGCCAAAGGTATCCAAAGAGTCATCAAACTGTAGCTTTGCCCGCCAGCTGACGGCATAGAAACAGCAAACAGCGGTAATCGAACCGATCAGAATCGCACCAACTGGCGTGACGTATCCGGCGGCGGGGGTGATGCCTACCAATCCTCCCAAGAAACCGCTAGCAATTCCGACTGCGGTTGGCTTACCTCTGAGTACCCATTCCACAATCAACCAGGTTAACCCACCAGCAGCAGTTGAAACCATCGTGGTGACAAATGCAACCGTTGCCAAGCCGCCTGCTGCTAAAGCGCTACCGCCGTTAAAACCAAACCAACCAAACCACAGCAACCCGATACCGAGTAGAACGTAAGGTACGTTATGGGGTGCGGCGGGTCGATCTGGGTAGGTTTTGCGGGGTCCGATCATCAATACAGCAACGACTGCGGAGACGCCGGAACTGATGTGTACGACGGTTCCGCCTGCAAAGTCAAGCGCACCTAATGCGCCAATCCAGCCTTTGCCCCAAACCCAGTGCGCTAAAGGAGAGTAGATAAAGCTAGACCAGAGCAGCATAAACCAGAAGTATGCTTTAAAACTGATCCGCTCGACAATTGCACCGGAAATCAAGGCTGGGGTGATGATGGCGAACATCATCTGGTAGACCATGAAGACTTGGTGGGGAACTGTTCCCGCATAACCGATGGGGTCGGGTTGGTCAGCGGCGACCTTGTTCAAAAACACCCAGTCTAAGCCGCCAATGAATTGTTCTATACCTTGAGCAAAGTTGTCGGCATTGAGGTTTTCTTTGGTAACGTCGAAGGCGAGACTGTAGCCCCACAGCGTCCAAGTGACGCCGACGAGTGCCATCAGCAGCAAGCTCATCATCATCGTGTTGAGGACGTTGCGCGAGCGCACCAATCCTCCGTAGAAAAACGCCAGCCCTGGTGTCATCAACAACACCAGTGCTGAGGATATCAACATCCAAGCTGTATCACCCGTATCGATCTTGGGTGCTTCTACCGCTGCCGGAGACGCTTCTTGACGCGACGCATCGGGGGGTGCAATTGGCGCGGGCGCGATCGCCCCTCCCGGAGCCGGACTTTGCAAGCCCCCTGGTGCTGTAGAATCGGGTACGGTCAGTTCGGGTGTTGGACTTAAGGTTGCCTCTGGGGCCACCGTTGCCGGTGCAGTCTGTCCTGGGGTGGGATTTAACGTTGCCTCTGGTGAGGGGGAAACCCCCGTCGGGCTAGTCAGTCCGGGTGTTGGACTTAAGGTTGCCTCTGGGGCCACCGTTGCCGGTGCAGTCTGTCCTGGGGTGGGATTTAACGTTGCCCCTGGTGAGGGGGAAATTGTGGTTGGCGCATTTAGTTCGGGTGCTGGACTGACAGTGGGCGATGCATCTTGGGCAAATACATTGCCCGACACGATACCGCCTAGCAGACACAGCGCGATTATGCCTGCAACTAAAACTTTTTTTAACACCTGCTCTGTTCCTTCAAGACAAACGAGTTGGGCGAATGACTTTCATTCAACTTCTCGGTAATTTACCTTACTGTATTTATCTATACATTTAATCTTAAAAAAATATTATAAAATCCGCTTCCCTATTGATATTTTTGCTAAAAGAGTCGGTTTCTAAAATTAAGGTTAAATTACGCAAAATTTTTCTGGTAATGCGATTAGCAGGCGGGACGGCGCTGAAGCGCCTACTAACTCAAGTTGCTAGTTACTCAGGCGATCCCCCCAAACCCCCCTTCCCAAGGGGGGCTTAAGAGAAAGTAAGAGAGATTTCCCACCTTTTTAAGAGGGTAAACCGATTCAAAGTCCCCCTTATTAAGGGGGATTTAGGGGGATCTCCAAAGGTTAAGCTTATAACTAGCAACTTGGGTTACTACGAACAGACAAGAAAAATACCCGCTTTTTGAGCTAATTTAAAAGCAAGCTTTCGGGGCGGGTAAATTCGAGTCTAATTTTTTGTCAAAAAAAGCAAGTATTAAACCCAACTGAAATAGGCGATTTTAGAGCGTTTTTGGCAGAGAAATCAGCCGGTCATGCCCTTATGTTTGCTAGGAAAACCGCCGGAACTGCTGGACATGCCGCCAGCGCCTGCTTCTTTGAGGAAGCCGCTGTAAGCTTCCATGCCGTGTTCGCCAACATCCAAGCCGACGAATTCCTCCTCCGGGGAAACGCGGATACCAAGGGTAGATTTTAGCACGTACCAGAATATGCTACTGAGGAGAACAGTCATCCCTCCCACCGAAAGAATGCCGACAATTTGAGGTATTAAGCTGGTGAAGCCGCCACCCGCAAACAACCCGTGGGGGCCAACCTTGTTACCAGCAATGTCAACCATCCAAGAATAGCCACCGGGACCGACGGCAAACAAACCAACTGCCAAGGTTCCCCAGACGCCGCAGACGAGGTGAACCGAGATGGCGCCGACTGGGTCGTCAATTTTGAGTTGATCGATGAAGGTGACGGCGAAGACCACCAGAACCCCCGCCACAATGCCGATAATCGCAGAGTTACCAACGGTAACCCAAGCACAGGAAGCTGTAATCCCGACTAAACCAGCCAGAATGCCGTTAATAATCATCGAAAGGTCGGGTTTGCCGAGATACAGCCAAGCCACGATTGTGGAAGCCAAAGCGCCAAAGGCAGCAGCGGTGTTGGTGGTGATGGCAATGTGAGCGATCGCGCCTGGATCTGCTGCCATTGTAGAACCGGGGTTGAAACCAAACCAACCCAACCACAGAATTAAACAGCCCAAGGTGGCAATGCTCATATTGTGACCGGGCATGGCAACGCTTTCACCATTTTGGTATTTACCCAAACGGGGGCCTAAAAATGCCGCACCCATCAAAGCCGCCCAACCTCCCACCGAGTGTACAACGGTTGAACCAGCAAAATCCCAGAAGCCCAGATCTGCCAGCCAACCGCCGCCCCAAATCCAGTGTCCGGTAATCGGGTAGGCAATTCCCACCAGCAAGACGCTGAAAATTAAAAAGTCAACAAATTTAATCCTTTCTGCTACTGCACCAGAAACAATTGTCGCTGAGGTTCCGGCAAATACCAGTTGAAAAAAGAATTTTGCCAGCAGCGGTACGCCCGTCCAGTTAAGGGCGCTGAAAATACCTTGATAAGCTGTTCCCGTTGCTGGGCTATTGTCTGTTCCGATGAGGAAAAATCCGCCGCTGGTGCCGAAGAAATTATTGCCATCGCTGAACATCAAGCCAAAACCAATCGCCC
Organism: Microseira sp. BLCC-F43; assembly: GCF_041929235.1. Taxonomy (NCBI): domain Bacteria; kingdom Bacillati; phylum Cyanobacteriota; class Cyanophyceae; order Aerosakkonematales; family Aerosakkonemataceae; genus Microseira; species Microseira sp. BLCC-F43. The sequence continues at coordinate 10,284 of NZ_JBHFNP010000133.1, read as the reverse complement.
AATAAGCAATTGTTGAAAGGGCAAATACAATCAAGTTTTTGGCGAGAACGTTGACGGCGTTTTTCTGGCGACAGAAGCCGGTTTCCAACATACAGAAACCAGCATTCATAAAGAACACCAACATGGCGGTAATCATCACCCACATCGTGTCCAAACCGACTTTCAAATCTTTTTGCGCTTGGGCGACGCTTTCTAGGGTAGGCGCATCTTGCGCCATTCCGGCATAACTCCACGCCAGCACAATTAAAAAGGCGAGGGGGAAGCAAGCTTGCCAAGTGGGAGATAGCTGCTGGATAAATTTCCAGCTACTCGAAATTAGGGATTTTTTCGGTATTTTCCACTTTCTCTTTCTTGTTCTATAAGACATACTCGCGTCCTGGGTTATTTCTGTTCAAACGACTCTCAACGACTTTTGGATAAAGCCGCTAATGCCTCAAGTAAACTGAGCAGTCAATTGCGTTTAGATTGAAGCTACTTTGGCTCCACATCTAAATATTTGTTCTATACTACAGCCACTCAATTATTGCTACAATAACTGGTTTTGGCTGTTGAAATGTAATTTACGACACAACCTAACAAATAAGCAAGCAATCGTTCAATAATTATGCTGGTTTAAATGTTAGCCATTGTAGCGCGATGTCAAAATAAATTAAGGTCTGCGGGGAATAAAAAACTGTAGGTTAAGATACAGTTTTTACCTGGCCTAAGTGCTAAAAATACAGATTTTTTTAGGGCATCTCGGCTAAGTATTGCTGATAACCCAACTGGGAAAGACGTGCTTGCTTGTCGATTACCGATTGGGTTAAGCTTTGACGATATTGTTGCACCCGCTCTAGTAATTCTGGTTGGTGAGAAGCCAAAATCTGTACTGCTAACAACCCGGCATTTTTGGCATTGCCAATGGCGACGGTGGCAACGGGAATTCCGGCAGGCATTTGGACAATGGAATAGAGGGAATCAACGCCTTGTAGGTGACGGCTGGGAACGGGTACGCCAATCACTGGCAAGGGGGTGAGAGATGCAACCATACCTGGTAGGTGGGCAGCGCCGCCAGCACCCGCGATAATCGCTTTTAAGCCGCGCTGATGGGCAGATTGGGCATATTCTACCATACGTTCGGGGGTGCGGTGGGCAGAGACGATGGCTACTTCCCAGGGGATTTGGAATTCTTCTAGGATAGCGATCGCTTCCTTCATCGTAGGCAAGTCGGAATCGCTGCCCATGATAATACCGATTAATGGGTAATTGGTCATTGGTGATTGGTAATTGGTCAATCCTTAGATATTCTGACAAACGATGAACGATTTATAGCCAATGACTGTTAATCTTGATATTTTCAATGCTCACCTGTTAGGTTACGAAGGCTTGCAGATGATCTTGGTCGATCGTCAGGGCAGAATCAAGGAAATTCTGCCGATGGATACCGTTAGCAAACGAGTTGCGCCGACCGACCTCAAAGGGTTAAATGTAGCGGGGGATTGGATTTCACTTGGTGGTGTGGATTTACAGATTAACGGGGCGCTGGGTTTGCCATTTCCCGACCTAACTCCTAAAAATGCCGATAGATTGTCCGAAATTTGCCAATTTCTCTGGCAACGGGGCGTAGATGGATTTTTACCAACTCTGGTTACGAGTTCGGTGCCGAAAATTCCGCAAAGTTTAGCCGTTTTGGCTGATTTCGCCGCCAAGCAACCAGAAGATTCATCGGCGGCGAAGATGCTGGGGGTGCATTTAGAAGGTCCATTTCTCAATCCCCAAAAGCGAGGGGCGCATCCGGCTGAATTTTTATCACCACTAACGATTGATAATGTCAAGCGGGTTTTGGGAGATTACGCGCAGATGGTGAAAGTGATGACTTTAGCACCAGAGTTAGACTCGACGGGGGAGGTAATACCTTATTTGCGATCGCTTGGGATTACGGTTAGTTTAGGTCACTCGATGGCAACTGCTGCACAAGCGCAACAGGCGTTTGAGTTGGGGGCGAGGATGGTGACCCATACTTTTAATGCGATGCCGCCTTTGCACCATCGGGAACCGGGGTTATTAGGTGCTGCTTTGGTGCATCGGGATGTGTGGTGCGGGTTAATAGCGGATGGAGAGCATGTTTGTCCGATAATGCTAGAGTTGCTGCTGCGGGCTAGCAGATCCCCCCGTGCCCCCCTTACCAAGGGGGGATCCCCCCTTGCCCCCCTTGCCCCCAATGCCTTGGGGGGTTGTGTTTTCTTAGTCAGCGACGCGCTTGCACCCTTGGGGTTACCCGATGGGATTTATCCTTGGGATAACCGCGAGATAGAGGTCAAAAATGGCACGGCGAGGTTGCCCGACGGTACCCTAGCGGGAACTACCCTACCGTTGTTGGTAGGCGTGCAGAATTTAGTCAAATGGGGAATTTGTGAAGTGGAAGAAGCGATCGCGCTGGCGACAGTGGCACCCAGACACGCTATTGGACTAACGATAGATCGAAGCGAACGCAGTCACGAAATCCCAACCAAGAAAGACAAAACAAACTGCGATTACCTGGGTCAACCCGCCAATCGACTGTTACGCTGGCATTGGGAAAAATCCACATCCTCACTCACCTGGCAGCGGTTGCAAAAATTAAGCCTGAACAAGTAACTTTCGGGAATTACCGATGCCTGGGTTGTAGCTATTGGGGATTCTGTAATTATTAATAAAACCCAGGAAACGCGATGTTTATTCAAAGCATTCGTACAAATACCCTCGGGTTTTTCAGAATAGTTTTAATTCTCATCCTTTCAGTCAGCTTGCACGAACTCGCACATGGCTTTGCAGCTTTAACTCAGGGAGACGATCCGCCCAAAAAAACTGGTCACATGACGGTCAACCCATTCGTTCACATGGGTTGGGAGTCGATTATTTTCCTCTGTATTGGCGGGATTTGCTGGGGGGAAATGCCCGTCAATCCAGCTAAATTTCGCTCTGCCAAATGGGGAAATATTTTGGTGTCTGCCGCCGGACCATTGCTAAATTAGGCTTTAGCATTACTGTTTATTATTCAAATGAAAATTTACTTTATTACTCCAATTGATGGAATTTTAAGTTATCAATTTCTTTACCTGGGGGCGAGGATCAATTTGAGTTTGTTTATCTTCAATTTACTGCCCATTCCACCAGGGGATGGGTTTCACGTATTTAGTGAAATTTTCCCAGCCTTAAAACCGCTAAAAGATAGCCCATTTGGGTTTTTTGCCTTGATGATTATTTTTATCAGTCCGGGGTTCTCTGTGGGATTGTACGCGATTTCAAATGTAGTTATCGCAACAGCGAGTGGCACGGGCTGAATTTGGATGCCCCACTGAGCGCGGACAATGGTAAATTGAAACGTTGGGAACAGTGCAGTGAAAGCCAACGTTATGAACGCAGTTGACGATAAAACAATTGTTCGAGAATACTTCAACGCTATCGGATTTGACCGCTGGCGGCGGATCTACGGCGACGGCGAGGTAAACAAAGTTCAGCTAGATATCCGCCAAGGACATCAACAGACAGTCGATACCTTAATCGACTGGCTAAAATCCGATGCTAATCTAGCAGGACTATCAATCTGCGATGCTGGATGCGGCGTCGGCAGTCTCAGTATTCCCCTCGCGCAAGCTGGTGCTAAAGTTTACGCTAGCGATATATCCGAAAAAATGGTGGGAGAAGCGAAGGAAAGAGTGAAAACAATCTTGGGTAATGGGGATAATCCTACCTTCGCCGTGCAGGATTTAGAAACCCTCAGCGGTCGCTACGATACCGTAGTTTGTCTGGACGTTCTGATCCATTATCCCCAAGAAAAAGCCGCGCTGATGATCGCCCATCTCGCATCTTTGGCAGAGTCTCGTCTAATTCTGAGTTTTGCGCCTAAGACCTTGGCTTACAGTTTACTGAAAAAAATCGGCGATTTCTTTCCAGGTCCAAGCAAAGCGACTCGCGCCTATCTACACCGGGAAGCGGATATCATCAAAATACTCCAAAACAATGGTTTTACGATCAAACGCCAGGGGATGACGAGTACCCGCTTTTATTTCTCGCGCATGTTGGAAGCAACTCGCAAGTAAGTTTGCATTCAATGGCACAACTTTGCACAACACGGATTTTTAACTGGGATGCACGGATTTATGGGGATATAATGATTCGTGTATGTTGGGAATCTGTGTTGTGCTTTGGTTTTTCTGACAATCTAAAATCTAAAATCTCAAATCTCAAATTCTTATGACTCAGATTTTTATTGCGATCGCATCCATCCTAGCAGGTCTAGCCGTCGCCGCTGGCGCTTTCGCTTCCCACGCTTTAAAGGATAAACTCACCGAACGGGCAATCGAAATTTTTGAGACTGCGGCTCGCTATCAAATGTATCACGCTCTAGCCCTTTTATTAGTCGCCTTGCTGTTAACTCGCGTTGCAACACCGCCCCCATTTCTCACCGCAGCAGGATTTGCCTTTATCGCCGGTATTGCGATTTTTTCCGGTAGCTTATATGCTCTGAGTTTATCCGGTATCAAATGGCTAGGCGCAATTACCCCCATCGGCGGTGCAGCATTTATGATTGGATGGGGTTGTTTGGCTGTTGCGGCTTTTAACCTGAAATATTAATCCGGAAACCAAACATCACCAACAAAATCAGGGTTATCATCTCTACTCCCGTATTTCTCTAATAAAACCAACCATCTCTCCCTACCTCTTACCTCTGCGTCCTCTGCGTCTCTGCGGTTCAATAAATAGATCGTTCCTCCAGAGCATAATTTTAATCCCATGTCATCCACAGAAGTTTCCTATTCTTTTCTCACACCTCAAAGCTTTCTCAATCGCAGCGCAAGTGTGTTTCGGGATAAAGATGCGATTGTTTATCGCCAAAAGCGGTGGACATATACACAATTTGCCGCCCGTGTCAAGCAATTAGCTAGTGCCTTGCGAAAATGGGGGATAAACAAAGGCGATCGCATAGCCTTCATCTGTCCCAATATACCCCCAATGTTGGAAGCGCATTTCGGCGTCCCTCTTGCGGGAGGCGTTTTAGTTGCGATTAATATCCGCCTATCATCTAAGGATATTCGCCATATTTTAAACGACTCCGGATCGCGTTTAGTTTTCATCGATACCGAATTCTCCCACCTAGTCGCATCGGTGCGAGAAGAACTTCAAACCGTCGAAGCAATTGTCAATATTGTAGATGACCAAGCTGAAATTCATGGCGAACAATTGCCCGGAATAGAATACGAAAAGTTTCTAAATGAAGGCACAACAGAAGGGGTTTTATCTTGTTTAGAAGACGAGAACGACCTGATTTCTATTAACTATACCAGTGGCACCAGTGGAAAGCCCAAAGGTGTGATGTACACCCATCGCGGCGCATATTTGAACGCCTTGGGCGAAGCTTTAGAAGTGGGAATGAATAGTCAAAGCGTTTATCTGTGGACGCTTCCCATGTTTCATTGCAATGGATGGTGTTTTACTTGGGGAGTAACGGCGGTAGGGGGAACCCATGTTTGTTTGCGAAAGTTTTACCCGGAGACGGTAATTAATTTGCTGATGAGTCAGGGTGTGACTCATTTTTGCGGGTCACCAACGATTTTGATAATGTTAGTAAATGATAGATCGATCGCCAAACTAACCCTATCCCATCCGTTGCGCGTCACCACCGCTGGCGCACCCCCTTCGCCAACAATAATTCAAGCAATGGAAGAATTGGGAATTGAAATTACTCACACTTATGGTTTAACAGAAACTTACGGCCCTCATAGCATCTGCGAATGGCAAAAACCTTGGGATAATTTACCCATAGAAGAACGCGCCCGCCTCAAAGCAAGACAGGGTGTTCCTTATATCCATGCAGTAGAAATGCGCGTTGTCGATAAAGATATGAACGATATCCCCGCCGATGGCGAAACCATGGGCGAAGTTGTCATGCGGGGAAATAACGTGATGAAGGGTTATTTTAACGACCCCGAAGCGACTGCAAATGCCTTTCGCGGTGGATGGTTTCACAGCGGCGACTTAGCGGTAATGTATCCCGATGGATATATTGAATTAAGAGATAGGGCGAAAGATATAATTATCAGCACTGGTGTAAATATCTCCACGATTGAAGTCGAACGGGCAATTTACAAACATCCCGATGTCCTGGAAGTTGCGGTTATTTCTATCCCTGATGAAACCAGGGGTGAAGTTCCGAAAGCTTTTGTGACTTTAAAACCGGATACTAATACAACCGAAAAGGAAATTATCCACTTTTGTCGCCAGCATTTAGCACTTTTTAAATGTCCCAAAGCTGTAGAGTTTTGCGAATTGCCTAAAACTGCAACGGGTAAAGTGCAAAAGTATCTGCTGCGGGAGAAAGAATGGGTGGGATATGACAAGCGCATTCATTAGGATTGGATTTGAGCATGTAGAAGAGTGAGGAAATTAAGCGATCGCATCAACACAACGATGAGAGCGATTCTTGGAGCGATAGCTAAGCGCATCCGCGCCGCGCAAGCTTCCGCTTCACGCGCAGCGTGCCTGCGGCATATCGATCCTAATTTATTCTTCATTTCCCATCAATTCCTCTATCAACTCACGCAAATCATCATACTGATAAGGAGGTCGCTTCCTCACTCCCAAAACAGTCAATAACTTTAGTTCTTCTTCAATCGCATACACAACTCGCCAAGACTCTACCCTAATTCGGTATAACTCCATGTTCTGGGAAACTTCATCTCCCAACTCTGACATATCCATAAGTTTGGTATTATGCGGTCTAGGTGAAGATCGCAACTCTTTGAGCAAATCGATTATTCTTTGCCGCATATTGCCCGGTAAGGCGCGAATTTCCTTGCGTGCTGCGCTAGTTACTTCAACTTGATATAAGTCCATCTGAAATTAATTCTTTTTCTAAATCATCCAAAGAAATAGTCTCAAGTTCACCATTTTTTTTCTGATGCAACCACTCTTGAAAAATCGCAGCATCCTCCCGATTCTCCAAAGCTTCTACCATGTTTTCCCAGGATGCTAACAAAGATTCCCAAACTTCGATCGGGATAATTACATCTGTCTTCTTTCCGTTAGCATTGGCGACATATTTAACTGATTTTATACATTTTTTAATAGTCATCGTCTTTTACCGCTTTTCAATCCTTTTTTTAATTATACTGAAAACTTGCTTGTTTTTGGTTGGAAGTGCGTTCGCGCAGCGTGCCGTAGGCATATCGCCTTGTAGGATGGAAAAACTGCGATCGCTGCCAATGAATATGACCGAACCTATCCAGCAACAAGTTGGCAAAACCAAAAGTTTGCGTTTCTTGATTCCGAAGCATTGGGTTTTGCAGACTGTAAACCAGGGCGGAGTCAATAGTTGCCCTTTGGAGTGAAAGTGCGAGGGTACTTGTCAAATTAGAGAGTGCGATCGCGCTAACTTTTTTTACTCAGCTAACTTATTCTGGTAATTTCTGTGATTCTATTTCTAAAACATCAAGGGAATGCCTTACCCTCTGCAACCGTTGCTGGCTGATATACTGTGCTAATCTGGCATTAATTTCAGCCAATTCTTCATTAAACTCTTGCATTTCCAAATGAGTTCGGCGTAAATTAGCTAGCAAGCGTTTAGAGGTTTCTGGATCTGGAATGCGTGGTTGCTTTGTCATGGCAGGTTCCATTCTAGCTTGACTTCTTGAATGCTACGCTCCCAGGCTGGAATCCTAGCTTGAGTTCGTGCGATCGCTCGGTTCATTAATTCTAGAATATCACCAGGAGCAATAGGTTGGGCTTTGGCAATTTGCAACTGGAGAGTAGACAATCGAGAAAAAGAGGATTCTGCATCATCAACTACGGTTTTCACCTCATCGAGATACGGTATGGTTGCTTCTGTTTCTCCAAAAGCTTCAAAAATTCTCATTTCTAAAGCTGTTGCTTCTTCAACGATTTCTAACACCTGCTGTTTTAAATTATTTATAGTCGTCGTAACTTCTCCAGGTATTTTTGCCATATTTACATAATTGAGATGTACGATTATTAATTTTAGGAATAAAGTGCGACTAATATCATGTCCGGTTAAACACCCATAGTTAGGAATGACACGGTGACGGGTCGATATTTTTATTCAGGGTAATTAGGCGGAAATCATATAATTTTAAGATGTATGCATGTGCGTTCGCGCAGCGTCGGGTGTGCATATCCCTATTACCAATTATCTCATAAAGCATGAAACCCAGAGCTTGGCCTGCTTTGGGTTTCGGTGTACCGCTATTTGCACGCGCCATTGCTTTTAAGTCAAGAATTCAATCTTTACATCGTCGTGTTCTACCACTTAAACTACCGGAGCAAGTCTGGCGCTCCAGGCGGGATACGAACCCGCATCCGACGATAATAGACTCGTTGGCGATCGCTTTGGCATCCAGCGGTGAATGCTAAGCTTGGAGTAATAGTCTGAGTTTGAAACAGTGCCGAGTACGCTTAATTTTGATCTGGATCTGACTGGGGCTAATACCAGCGATCGCAGGAATTAAGCCAGCACGATATGAGATTAAAATTTGAGTTTTAGCTTTGGATTACTCCTATGTTTTAATATAGCTCAAAACTTCTAAAAATGCAATTAAACAAAAACCCGGTTTTTTCAAAAAACCGGGTTTTAAAGTTATATCATGTCCGTTTGGATCGGTTGCGTATATTTTCATATTTTGTAGGGGCGGGTTTTACCAACAATTTCTGACGCTAACAGATATTTTGTATAAACCCGCCCCGGCTCATACAATACGTAAATTACCCCAGCAAATACTGAAACATTCTTGCCGAAATATGCTGCTGTTCGGCTTCGGTATTATTCGCTTCCTCGCGGGCGAATTTAACCGCTTGACTCAGCTTTTCAATGCGCTCCAACAGTTCTTTAATCCGCGTCGCAGGCATCGCACCGGAAAACTTCACCGTGCGCCAATATCCCACGGTCACATCTTCGTAGTGACATCCTCCCCCACTGAATCAAAGATTACAGTGGGGGCTTCCAACCTCACGATTGGACTTTCCTGGTTTTTCCCTTTCCGGGTTTCGACACTTGCCTAGATTGGGTTACCCCAACCCCCGGTAGATCGTCTGCACAGGCACTTTCGATTCCCGACTGTCCATCGGTACTGATTAGAGCTATTCCACGATTGCGAATGACTTGCCCAGAAGCGACATCTCTATCCGTCGTGAAACCACATTCGAGACAGCAATGTATTCTCACACTCAAGTCTTTCTTATGTACTGCACCACACTCAGGACACTCTTGAGAAGTTCCACGAGCATCCACTTGGGCAAAGAAAACTCCACGCTTCCAGCACACGTACTCGGTGATGGAACGAAACTGACCGAAGCCCGCATCAAGCATGTGTTTGCCCAAAAATCCTTTGGCACTAATCCGGTAGTCCAAGTCTTCCATGAAGACCATACCGGCATCATTACAAAGCGCGTGAGCTTGCTTAAAGTGGAAATCTTTTCGCGTGTTGTCAATCGTGTGGTGCATACGAGCAACTTTAAGACGCTGCTTCTCGTAATTTTTAGACCGCCTAAGTTTTCTGCTCAATCTGCGTTGCAGCACTTTCAGCCTGCCTTGCATTGTCACAAAAAACTTAGGCGGTTGTACGAGAACACCATCGCTGGTTGCCAAAAACTTTTCCAACCCAACATCGACACCAATTGGATGACCATGTGGCATTGGATTTGGTACGCTAACATCACACTGAATACTGATAGATGCATACCACCTGTCAGCCTTTTTGATGATGCGTACTTGCTTGACCACAAAACCGTCCGGGATACTACGATGCAGGTTAATCGATATTGGTTCAAGTTTGGGGAGCTTCAAGTGGAAACCCGTTATAGGGCATTCTTTGAACTGTGGAAACAGTAAAGACTTGAATTGCCCGTGCTTCTTGAACCTGGGAAACCCAAACCCTCTTTTTTGAAATCCTTCCCAAGCTGTGTGCAATTGCTTAATGGTCTGCTGCAATACTTGGGAAGGAACCTCACCAAGTCGTGGGAATTCCTTCTTAGCGCGTGGCAATGCATTAAGTTGGCTCACCTCATTGGGAAACTTCAAACCCGCAGGCAGGATATATTCTTTTTCAACCCTTGCATCTGTCAACCAAGCACTTCCGACTATCGCACCAATCCTTAATCTCTCGCAACGCATAGTTGCCGGGTAGGAGAGACTGCGTCGCCGCATCTCTCCCCCCTAAGAACCGGACTTGACACTTTCGCATCATCCGGCTCAAGCCTCCAGCTTCTCAGAACGTTTGCCTGTGTGTGCCTGTTTGTGACAGACCTTATGGA